>DATNCU010000239.1:0-2806 GCA_035607145.1 Thermoanaerobaculia bacterium | reverse complement strand
CGGCGCCGCGAGGTTGACGTTGACCATCGCGGCGAGCTCGGCCGGCGTGCGCTGCGCCACCGGCCCGCGGTAGTGCAGGCCGGCGTTGTTGACGACGATGTCGAGCCGCCCGCAACGCGCCGCCACCTGCTCCGGCAGCCGCTCGAGGGCCGCCAGGTCGCCGACGTCGAGCGGGAACGTGATCGCCCGCTCGCCGCCGCCGAGCTCGGCCGCCGCCGCATCGGGCTTGCTCCGCGTGCGCGCAACCATGGCCACTCGTGCGCCGGCGGCGACCAGCTGCCGGCAGACCGCGAGGCCGATCCCCGCCGAGGCGCCGGTGACCAGGGCGACGCGACCTTCGAGCATGCGCGCTATCCGGACCTGGCGAGCAGGTAGAGCAGCGGCGGAACCACGGCGCCGAGCGCCAGCAGCGCGACCCCGACCCACGTCGGCCGCGTCACCCGCAGCGCCACGACAATGCCGAGCAGCGCGCTCATCGCCAGCACCCCGGCGACTGCCGCCATGGTGAACTTGAAGACCAGCGAGGCGGCCTGACCGCGCGGCAGGTCCTCGGCCATGTGCACGTCGGACGCCGCGGTCAGCGCCGGCGGCGCCTTGTACGAGCCGTCCTTGCGGTTCTGTTGCAGCCGGAAGAGCTGCCAGGTGCCGGTGACGGCGAAGAAGAGCACCATCGGCGCCACGATCAGGCCGGCGTAGCGGTGGAGGCGCAGCAAGCTCCGCGTGGAGACGCTCATCCGTTCGCTCCGTCGAAGAAGTCGACGAGCCCGGTCTCCAGCGAGTACTCGGCGCCGACGATGAGGAGCTTACCCTGCTCCTCGAGCTGCTCGATCAGCTCCGAGCCGTGCCGCAGGTGATTCGCCGACGCGCGCACGTTGGCGCGCACCGCCTCGTCGACCAGCGCTTTGGGGTCGTGCCGCAGCGGTGTCGCGAGCAGCGCTTCCACCGACGGCCGCACGCGGTTGACGATCGAGCGCAGGTTGCGCGACTGGTCCTGGGTCGGCCGCTCCAGCTCCTCCAGCGTGGCGAGGATGGCGCCGCATTGCGAGTGGCCGAGGACGACCACCAGCGGCGTGCCGAAGCGTGCGGCGGCGAACTCGACGCTGCCCAGCAGCGAGGGCGCCACCACGTTGCCGGCGACGCGGATCACGAAGAGGTCGCCGAGGCCCTGGTCGAAGATGATCTCCGCCGGCACCCGCGAGTCCGAGCAGCCGAAGATGATGGCGAAGGGCTCCTGGTGGTCGGCGAGCTCGACCCGGCGGGCGTAGTTCTCGTAGCTGTAGCTCGCCACCGCACCGGAGGCGAAGCGCCGGTTGCCTTCGCGCAGGCGCTCGAGGGCTTCCCGCGCTTCGATCATCGCGGCGACGCGAGGCCGCCGCGACGGTAGACGTCGGTGTTGAGGTACTTGAGGCCGGAGTCCGCCATCAACGTGACCACCTTGGAGCCGGTCCCGAGCCGACGCGCGACCTCGATGGCGGCGACCACGTTGGCGCCAGAAGACGTACCCGCGAACAGTCCCTCCTCGCGGGCGAGGCGCCGCGCCATCTCCTTGGCGTCTTCGGTCTTCACGGCGATTACTTGGTCCACCAGCGTCGGCTCCCAGAGCGGCGGAGTGTAGCCAATCCCGACGCCCTCGATCTTGTGCGGGCCCGGCGCGCCGCCGAGCAGCACCGACGACTCGCCGGGTTCGACCGCCACCAGCTCGACGCCCGGCCGGTGCCCCTTGAGCACCGTGGCGACTCCGCGCGAGGAGGCGCCGGTGCCGACGCAGTGCACGAAGGCGTCCACCTCGCCCCGCGTCTGCTCCCAGATCTCCTCGCCGAGCGGGAAGTAGCCGGCGATGCTGTCGTGGTTGTTGAGCTGGTCGGTCCAGTAGGTGCCCGGCTCCTCGGCGATCCGACGTGCTGCCTCGATCATGTCGAGGATCAGCTTCTTGGTGGTGAGGCCGCCCTCACTCGGCACCAGCGTCAGCTCGGCGCCGAGGGCCGCCATCTGATCCAGCTTCTCGCGGCTGAAGGCGTCGGAGGTGACGATGCGGATGCGGTAGCCCTTGGCGGCGCAGACGAGGGCGAGTGAGGCGCCGGTGCTGCCGCCGGTGTACTCGACGACAGTGTCGCCCGGCCGCAGGCGCCCGTCCGCCTCCGGCCGCGAGATCACCGCCTGCGCCATGCGGTCCTTGACGCTGCCGGTGGGGTTCTCCCACTCGAGCTTGACCAGCACCTCGCCGCAGCAGGGCGGCACCACCTTGCGCAGCCGCACCAGCGACGTGTTGCCGATCGCCTGCAGGACGTCAGGAGCTGCCGAGGTAGACGTAGAGCGTGGCCTCGGAGGTGCGCGGCGTCGTGTTGTAGAAGAACACTCGGTAGCGGGGGAACGCCAGCCGCGCCGCCAGCGGGCTCGATTGGTGGATGCCCGACGGCGAGGGCGCGACCGCCGCCTCGACGGTGAGCGGGAACTGCTGGATCCCGTGGCTGCGCAGCGCGGCGAGCACGTCGGGCTGATCGGGGATGAGCAGCGCGCCCACCTGGCCCGGCCCCGCCAAGCTTCCCTGCACGTCGACGGCGAGCGACAGCGTCGCGAAGGCGAAGCCCGTGGCGTCGAGGGCGCCGGCCTCGGTCAAGTCGGCGACGTTCGCCGGGCCGCCGGGCGAGACCAGCGCGTGGGTGGTGACCAGGCGGGTGGTGGGGACCGGCCGCTCCACCGCGACCGTGCCGGTGATGCTCTGCGTCTCCGGGAAGTTGGTGACCACCACCTGCTCGGCCTCGCCGTCGCCCGATGAACCGGAGGAGCCCGACGAGCCGGAGAGCAG
>DATNCU010000234.1:0-6885 GCA_035607145.1 Thermoanaerobaculia bacterium | reverse complement strand
CGAAGGCGGCGAAGACGACGAGGGTGAAGCGGCGCTGGGCGGCGGAGGCGGCGACCAGGTCATCCATCGCGGCGACGCGCACGATCGGCTGGTCCTTGTCGATCGCCCAGATGGCGCGGCGGATGGCGGGAGCGAGCGAGGACGGTTCGCCGGTGGTGCGCACGACGAGCGACAGTGCGCGGTCGGCGAACCACCACTGGTCGGTGGTGACGTAGACGGCATCGTCGGGGCTCGCGGCGAGCGAGGTCTGCCGGACGTCGCCGACGACACCGACCACGGTGTACAAGGGACCGTCGTCGGGCCCGACGCGCAGCCGCTGCCCGATCGCGTCGTGGGCTGCGAAGCGGCGACGTGCCAGCGACTCGCTGATCACCGCGACGCGCGGCGCGCCAGCCTTGTCGTGTGCATCGAGCAGTCGGCCTCGCCGCAGTGGGATGCTGAGCGTCGCGAAGTACTCGGCGCTCACCGTGTAGCGGCAGGAGCTGTACCCAGTGCCCGGCGGATCGGCCTCGAAGTGGACGCCGTAGGTGTCGTAGTCGTCGGAGAGCGGCAGCTGACTCGTCCACGCCGCGGAGGTGACGCCGGGAAGACCGCGCACCGCCCGCAGCGCTTCGTCGAAGAAGGCGTGCGCGGCCGCGTCGTCGTCGAAGCGGTGACCCGACGCCTGCACCTGCAGGGTTAGCACGTGCGCGGGCGTGAAGCCGAGCGGCACCGCGAGCAGCCGCTGCAGGCTGCGCAGCAGCAGTCCGGAGCCGACGAGCAGCACCATGGCGATGGCGACCTCGGCCACCACCAGCCGCGCCCGCGTCGCCTGGCCGCCGCCGGCGGTGCGCGGCGAGGCTTGGCGCAGGGCGGGCTGCAGGTCGGCGCGCGCGGCGCGGAGGGCGGGTACCAAGCCGAACAGCAGCCCGACGAGCGTGGTGACGAGCACGGCAAAGGCGAGCACCGTGCCGTCGACGGCGATGGAGCCCACGCGTGGCAGCGTCGCCGGGCTCGCCGCCACCAGCGCCCGCACGCCCAGCCGCGCCACCAGCACGCCCAGCGCGCCGCCGAGGACCGCCAGCAGCAGGCTCTCGGCGAGGAGCTGGCGGACCACCCGTGCGCGGCCGGCGCCCAGCGTGGCACGCAGCGCCAGCTCGCCGCGCCGGCGGGAGCCGCGGGCGAGCAGCAGGTTGGTGACGTTGGTACAGGCGATGGCGAGCAGGAGGATGACGGCTCCGATCACCGCCGCGAGCGCCGGCCGCACGTCGCGCGCCACGTCGGCCTGCAGCGAATTGACCAGCATGCGCTCGCCCACGTGCGCCTCCGGCAGCTCCTTACGCAGCGCCGGCAGCAGCGCGGCGAGCTCGTGTGCCGCCTGCTCGCGGTCGACGCCCGGCCGCAACCGGGCCGCGGTGCGCAGGTGATGGCCGAAGGCCTGCGGCAGCGACAGGTCGTAGCGCAGCGGCGTCCACACGGCCGTGCTCGGAGCGAGCACGTTCTCGAAGCCCTTCGGCATCACGCCGACGACCTCGTAGCTGTCGTCGTCGAGGCGCACCGGTTGGCCGAGGATCGCGCGGTCGCCCGCGAAGCGCCGCGTCCACAGCGCGTGGCTCAAGATGACGACCCGTGGCGCCTGCGGCCGGTCCTCTGCCGCCGTGAAGGTGCGGCCGATCGCCGGCGCGACGCCGAGGACGCGGAAGAAGTCGGCGCTCACGCGCTGGCCGTCGAGACGCTCGGGCTCGTTCAGGACGGCCAGGCCGGTCACCGCCGGTTGCCAGGCGCGCATCACCGCCAAGGCGTCGAACGAGTGGCTGCGCTCGCGGATGGCGCGGTAGAGCGCGTAGGTGCCGTCGATGCGCGCGTCGCCCGCCGTCTCCCACAGCATCGTCACCCGCTCGGCGTGCGGGTAGGGCAGCGGCTCGAGGAGGATCGGCTTGACGGCGCTGAAGATTGCGGTCGTGGCGCCGATGCCGAGCGCCAGCGTGCCGGCGGCGAGCACGGTGAACGCCGGATCGCGCCGCAGCCGGCGAGCGCCGTAGCGGAAGTCGGCGAGGGTCGCCGCCAGCAGGTTCTCCCAGCCGTAGCCGCGTACCTGCTCGACGACGCTCGTCTCGCCGCCGAGATCGAGGCGGGCCGCGCGCCGCGCCTGCTGCGGAGAGAGACCGCGGGCGGCGTGGGCGGCGGCGGCCTCGGCCAGGAAGTGCTGCACCTCGTCGTCGAGCTCGCGCTCGACAAAGCGGCGGCGGAAGAGGGCGCGCAGCCCGCGGCTCAGCTGGCGCCAGAGCGAGGTCGGCGTCACGCCTCCGCCTTGAGCAGGCGCGCCACGGCGCCGGCGCGCCGGCTCCAGTCGGAGGTCTCCGCCTCGAGCTGCCTGCGGCCGCTCTTGGTCAGCGCGTAGTAGCGGGCGCGCCGTGAGCTCTCGGTCTGCCGCCACTCGGCGTCCACCCAGCCGGCGCGCTCGAGCCGCTTCAAGGCGGTGAGCAGCGACCCCGGGTTGACCTTGAAGACGCCGCGCGAGACCTGCTCGATGCGGCGGGCGATGCCGAAGCCGTGCAGCGGCTCGAGGCTCAGCGTCTTCAGGATGAGCAGGTCGAGCGTGCCCTGGATGACGTCGGTGTTGGGTTCGTCCATGGCACGGCAAGGTACCGCGCTCTCATCTTGTTTGTCAAGATGTGAGAGACAAGATGTGATGACAAGATGTGGACGACAGGGAGGTGGCCGTGCGGCCCGACGGCCGGGCGAGAGCGGGTCTCACGTCCGGGGCTCGGGCACAGCGCCGGGCGCGGGCGCTACTGGAAGATGTCGATCCCCGAGTGGCCGAGCAGCCACCAGAAGAGGATGAACAGCAACAGCCCGCCGCAGCCGCAGCCGCCGAGCCGCTTCGCACCGTAGCCCGCCACCAGGCCGCGCAGCAACTTGCTCATGTTCTCGGGCCCTCCGCTGCGCCGCCGCTCAGGCGACGGCGAGGAACTGTTGAACGCGGGTGAGGAAGCTCTTCGCCTGGTTCGGCCCCAGCGCCGCCGAGATCGCCTTCTCCTCGGAGCGGATCAAGTCGAGGATGGCGTCGACGCCGCGGCCGGCCTCGAACTCGGCGCGCGAGAGGCGGTAGACGTTCTCGAGCTCCTGGGACTTGTCGTGGTTGGCGAGCAGCGAGCGCGCCTGCTGGTGGATCTTGTCGGCGAGCCCGGAGAGGTCGGGGATGGACATCCGCTGCAGGCGGTCGGTGTGGAGCTTGCTGAGGTCTTCCTTGAGCTCGACTAGGCCGGAGGTGATGAGGCCGTAGAGGATCTTGCAGGTCTCGAACGGGCTCACGCCGAGGCCGACGGCGATCTCCTCGATCGAGCGGCGCTCGTCGATCTTGCAGATGAGCGCCCACTCCTGCGGCGTGAACGATACCGAGGTGTTCGAGCTCTTCTGCGTGAACACCGGCACCAGCCGCGTCGACGGGATGCGCTTGGACAGCACCTGCCACTCGTCGATGCGCCGCGCCGCCTCCATGAGGAGGTTGGTGTTGGACTTCTGGATCGACGACGACGGCGAATGCTGGCCGGGAGTGAAGACGAACTCCCCCTGCGGCCAGATGGCGAGGTCGTAGACCGCCTCCTCGCCGACGAGGTCGCCCACCTGCGCATGCACGATCTGGCCGTCCTGCAGGTAGATGAAGCCCGACTCGGTGCCGTTCTTGAGCGTGAACACACCGGTCTTGCCCGACACCGACACCAGCTGGATGATGTCGGGGAGCGGCAGCTCCTTGAGCGAACCCTGGAACGCCATGAGCTAGTGGGCCCCGGACGGGACGGGCCGATTGTAGTACACGGCGCGCGTCAAGCGCGCGCGGCGGCAGCGGCGCGCAGCAGGGGTCGCCGCGCCGCGAAGCACAACGCCACCGCGAGCGCATCGGCGGCGTCGGCGCGCAGCCGCCCGGCGCCGGGCAGCAGCATCGCCACCATGCGCGCCACCTGGTCCTTGCCGGCGCGGCCGTTGCCGGTGACGGCGCTCTTCACCTCGGCCGGCGAGTACTCCTCGATCGCCACGTCGCGCGCGGCAAGTGTCGCGAGCAGCGCGCCGCGCGCCTGCGCGAGCACGATCAGCGAGCGCGAGTTGACGCCGTGGAAGGGCTCCTCGAGCACCGCCACCGCCGGCGCCCACTCGTCGAGCAGCGCGCCGAGATCGCTCGCCAGCCGCGCCAGCCGGCGCGGCAGCGGCGCGCTCTCTGGCGGCTCGATGCAGCCGCAAGCGAGGAGTCGCGAGCGCGATCCTTCCACCACCACGCAACCCCACCCCGTGGTGCGGCTGCCGGGGTCGAGCCCGAGCACGCGCAGCGGTCCGTTCGCCTCGCTCGTCATCGTCGAGTCGAAAGGCATGATAGCCCTACGCACGAAGCACTTGCGAGGACGTTTGGATTGACTGCGTAGGCCTCGGGTGCTACAAAGGGGGACCATTTTCAGCGTGGAGTCAGCCTAAATGTCCCTGATCCTCGTCATCGAGCAGGACGGTTCGTACACCGAGCGGATCAAGGGCGCCCTCGCGGCCGAAGGTTGGACTGTGCAGGTGGTCCCCGATCGCGCCGCCGCGATGCAGGCCGCTGCCGCCGACCATCCCGACCTCGTTCTCGTCAGCACCGCGGCGCCGGGCGCCGTCGAGCTGCTGCACTCGTTCGGCCGCGCGCAGGGCGGCCCGGGGGCGATGGCGCTGACCGCCGCCGGCCAGACCGCTCCCCAATCCGACGGCAGCCTGGCAAAACCCTTCACCGACGAGCAGCTGCGCGTCTCTGTGCGCCGCTGCCTGTCGCGCGGCCAGAAGGCCGCCGCGGAAGCCGCTGCCGTGAAGGCCGCCTCCGCCGGCACGCAGCTCACCTCGCAGGACCTCTTCGGCGACCTGCTCGCCGAGGTCGAGGAGGAGGCAGCGCGGCCGGCCAAGCCCGCGCCCGCACGGCCGGCCACCAGCGACGTCGAGAAGCAGCTCGCGCAGACGCTCTCGGGGATGCTCGAGGGGACGCGCACGAAGCCGAGCAAGCCGCCGGCGCCGCGTCCGCCGACGGCACCGACGACGGCGACCACCGCTGCCGCTGCGGCTGCCGTGGCTGCGGCCGCCGCTGCCGCCGCGAAGCCGGCTGCCGCACCTCCTCAGGCCGCGCCACCCCCGCGGTCGGCACCCGCGGCACCGCCACCACAGGCTGCGGCGCCCGTCGCTCCCTCGCCCGAGCCGCCGAAGCCGGCGCCCGCGCCTCCACCGGCCGCGGCACCGCCCGCCGCAGCTGCGGCTCCGCCGCCGGTCGCCGCGGCGCCCAAACCTCCCGCCCGTCCGCGCACCAGCGAGCAGCCGACGAGCGACGTCGAGGACCTGCTCAGCCAGACTCTGTCCGGCCTCGGCGTGGCGCAGCGGCCGAAGCGTGCCGTCTCCGGTCCAGTGCCGGCGGCGCCCGCAGTCGCCGCCGCCGCCGCCTCAGCGGCTGCCGCACCGCCGCCCGCCGCACCGCGCGTCGAGCCGCCGGCGCCCGCGCCTCCCGCGCCGCGCGAGGAGCCTCCCGCCTCGAAGGTGCCGCCTCCGGTCGAGCCGCCGCCCGCCGAGCCGGAGCGCCGCGAGCCGCCGGCACGCGCTCGAAAGGGCAAGGACCTCAAGGGTATGCCCGCCGAGGGCTTCCCCATCCCCGTCAACAGCCCGCCTCCTCCCGCCGGCGGCTTCGCCACCGTGCGCATCGAGACGGCGAAGCCCGCGGCGCAGGAGACCTTCGGCGCCTACACGCTGCTCGACCGCGTCGCCCTCGGCGGCATGGCCGAGGTGTGGAAGGCGCGCATGAAGGGCGTCGAGGGGTTCCAGAAGACGGTGGCGATCAAGAAGATCCTGCCGCACCTCACCGACAGCGTCGACTTCGTCACCATGTTCATCGACGAGGCGAAGCTGGCGGCGCAGCTGAACCACCCCAACATCATCCACATCTACGACCTCGGCAAGCTCGGCGAGGACTACTACATCGCCATGGAGTACGTGGAGGGCAAGGACCTCCGCTCCATCCTCAACACCTCGCGCAAGAGCGGGCATGGCATCCCGCCCGGCCTGGCGCTGCTGGTCGCGGCGCGGCTGGCGAGCGCGCTCGACTACGCGCACCGCAAGCGCGACTTCGACAACCGCGAGCTCGGCCTCGTGCACCGCGACGTGTCGCCGCAGAACGTGCTGATCAGCTACGAGGGCGACATCAAGCTCTGCGACTTCGGCATCGTCAAGGCGGTGGCGAAGGCGAGCAAGACGCAGATGGGCGCGCTCAAGGGCAAGCTCCAGTACATGTCGCCCGAGCAGGCGTGGGGCCGCGTCGTCGACGCGCGCTCGGACATCTTCTCGCTGGGCTCGGTGCTCTTCGAGATGTTGACCGGCCGCCGCCTCTTCGCCGGCGAGAGCGAGATCTCGGTGCTCGAGGCGGTGCGCGAGGCGCGCATCCAGTCGGTGCGCTCGATCGATCCCGGCATCTCCGAGCCGGTCGACGCCATCGTCCACCGCGCGCTCGCCAAGGACCCCGACGACCGCTACCAGACCGCCGGCGAGATGCAGAAGGAGATCGAGGCGGTCATCCACAACTTCAAGCCCAACCCCAGCCAGGGCGAGCTCGCCGCCTATATGCGTCGGCTGTACAGCGACGAGGCGGCGCAGGGCGCGCCGGCGGCGCCGCTCGCGGCGGCGGCGGCCGCGGCGGTGCCGGGGGCGGGCGCCGAGGTGCCGGCGGTGGCGCCGGTGGGCGGCATCCAGGAGGGCGAGGAGGGCGGGCGCCGCCGGCCGTGGCTGCTGCCGTTGGCGGCGGCCCTCGTGCTCGTCGTCGGCGGGCTGGTCTGGTGGCTCACTCGCGGCGGCGCCGAGGCGACGGCAGCGGCGGCTCCCGCCGCGGCACCGGCGGCCGCTGGCGCGGCGCCC
>DATNCU010000233.1:0-4129 GCA_035607145.1 Thermoanaerobaculia bacterium | reverse complement strand
TGGCGCCGCGCCGTCGACTGGGCGGCGCAGACGGCGCGCGGACTGGCGGCGGCGCATGAGAAGGGGATCGTGCACCGCGACGTCAAGCCCGAGAACTTGTTCCTGGTGCGCGACGGCCGCGTCAAGGTGCTCGACTTCGGTCTCGCGCGCAGCGGCGGCAAGGGCGACAGCAGCGGCTCCGGCAGCCTCGAGCACGGCCAGACGGCGGCGCACACGCAGCCGGGACGCGTCATGGGCACCGTCGGCTACATGTCGCCCGAGCAGCTCTGCGGCGAGCCGGTGGACGCGCGCTCCGACGTCTTCGCGCTCGGCTGCGTGCTGTTCGAGATGCTCACCGGTACCACGCCCTTCCGGCGCGACACCGTCATCGAAGCGATCGGCGCGGTGTTGCGTGAGGAGCCGGCCCAGCTCGCCGGCGTGCCCGACGGCGCGGGCCAACCGGTGTCGCCGGCGCTGGCGCGGCTGGTGCTGCGCTGCCTGGAGCGGCGTCCGGAGGAGCGTTTTCAGAGCGCGCGCGATCTCGCCTTCGCGCTCGAGGTGTTGGGCGGGGAGGGGAGCGGCTCGCGCTCGGAGGCGCGGCTGCCGCGGGTGAAGCGGCCGGTGCGGACGCGCCTGCTTTGGCCCGCTGTGGCGGCGGCGTGCCTGCTCGCGGGCCTGCTGCTCGGCTGGTGGCTCGCGCGCGCGCCGCCGGCGATGCCGACCCGTCTGCACGCGCTCACCTACTCGGGGAGCGACGCCTGGCCGGCCGCCTCGCCCGACGGGCGGCTGCTCGCCTTCGCCTCCGAGCGTGACGGCCGCTCGCGCATCTGGCTGCAGCAGACGACGACTGGCGACGAGGTGGCGCTCACCGAAGGGCCCGACACGCTACCGCGCTTCTCGCCCGACGGCGCCTCGGTGCTCTTCGTGCGACGGCGCAGCGGTGGCGGCAGCGATCTCTGGCGCGTGGCGACGCTCGGCGGCGAGCCGCGACGGCTGGTGAGCGACGCCGTGGCGGGCGACTGGTCGCCCGACGGCGGTTTGCTGGCGCTGGTGCGCGGCGGCGCCGGCCGCGGCTGGTCGGTGGTGACGGTGCGCCCCGACGGCGGCGGAGCGGAGACCGTGGTGCTCGCCGATCCGTTGCGGCTCGACTCGCCGCGCTGGGCGCCCGATGGAAAGAAGCTGGCGGTGCTGCGCTCGAGCACCATCCGCGGGCCCGACGCGGTCCTGCTAGTCGACCCGCGCGCCAGTGGTCGATCCGGAGGCCGCGAGGAGGTGCGCATCCCCGGCGTCGTCTGGTCGGTGGCGTGGACGCCGCGCGGCGAGCTGCTCTATGCGCTTGCCGAAGGCGCCGGTGCGCGGTTGCCGAGCAGCCAGCTGGTCCTGCGGAACGGCGGCGCCGAGCGGACGCTGATGTGGGTGCCATACACGGTGCCGAGCCTCGAGGTGCTGGGTGCGGGGAAGGTGGTGCTCACCACCCTCAACCGCCGGCAGAACCTGCGCGAGATCTCGCTCGCGGGCGCCGGCGCGCCGAAGTGGTTGAGTCGCGGCACGAGCGTCGATCGCCAGCCGGTCTACTCGCCCGACGGCGAGTGGGTGGCGTTCGCCTCGACGCGCGGCGGCAACCTCGACCTCTGGGCGGTGTCGACGCGCTCAGGCGCCGTGCGCCGCCTCACCGACGACCGCGGCGAGGACTGGGACCCGGCGTTCACGCCCGACGGTCGCCGTCTGCTCTGGAGCTCGAACCGCGGCGGCCACTTCGAGGTGTGGACCGCCGAGCCCGACGGCAACGCGCCGCGGCAGCTCTCCCGCGACGGCTTCGACGCCGAGAACCCGACCGCCACCGCCGACGGCTGGGTGGTGTACGCCTCGAGCCACCCGGACCAACAAGGGATCTGGAAGGTGCGCTTCGACGGCACCGGCGCCGCGCGGCTGGTGGCGAGCGCGGCGGCGGCGCACCCGGAGGCGTCGCCCGACGGCCGCTTCGTGCTTTACCACGCGCGCTCCGGCGACGCGGAGGAGATCCACGTCGTGCGGCTCGCCGACGGCTCGCACGTGGTGCGCGCGGCGACCATCGCCCTCGGCGATCCGCGGGCGCGGCGGGTGACCGACGAGCTCGACATCGCGCTCGGCCGCGCGCGCTGGCGCCCGGACGGGCGCGCCATCCTCTACGCCGGGCTCGACGAGCAGGGGAGAGTGGGGATCTTCGAGCGGGCGTTCGCGGCGGATGCTTCGGCGTCTTCGGTATCGGCGTTGGAAGCGATTCCGGAAGTCCACGCGCGGCTGCTCGTCGCTTCCCTGGACGAGGGCGCGGTGGAGAGCTTCGGCGTCTCGCGCGACGGCGCGCGCATCACGGTGTCGTTCCGCGAGCAGGCGACGAACCTCACGCTGGCCGAGGGCGTGCCCGACGTGGAGGCGCCGGCACGGCCTCCAAGCTAGCGCTGTTCATGATCGGCAGCCCGCCGCGTATGGTGGGCACACCGATGCGGAACGTGCGCGCCACCCGCGCTATCACCCTCGTTCTCGTGCTGTTCGCGATCTTCGCCGCGCGCGCGGCGACGGGCGCTGCGTTGCGCCTCCACGAGCTGAGCCTCGACCTGCCCGCGTCGCCGGCTGCTGTGGTCTCCACCGACCTCGACGGCGACGGCGTGCGCGACCTCGCCATCCTCCTGGTGTTCACCCGCTGGGAGCAGAAGATGGTCACCGAGCGCTCGGAGATGGACGAGGTGCAGGGCTTCGTCGAGGTGATGACCATCGTGCCGGCGCTGCTCGACCACCGCGAGCTGTGGTTCTTCAAGGGCGATGGCAAGGGCGGTTACGCGCGCGCCGGCGAGCCGCTGCCGGTGCCGCTCTCGGTGCACTCGCTGGCCGCGGGGCAGGGCGGCAAGCGGCTGTTCGCGTTGACCGACGACGGTGTCGGCGAGGTGACCTTCAACGGCGGGTTGGCACTGGTCGAGCGCGTCCGTGCGCGGACGTTGCTCGCGGGCTCGGGCGTCTTCGTCGCCGACCTGGTGCCGTTCGTCGAGCTCACCGGCGACGGCCGTGCGGACCTGCTGCTGCCGACGCGCGAGGCGCTGCTCGTCTATCCCGGCGAGGGCGATGCGTTCGCAGCCGAGCCCGTGGCGCGCGTGCCGCTTCCCGCGGCGGAGGAGATCGAGGGCCCGGGCCTCGAGCTGAGATATCCACTTCCTGAAGCCCGCGACGTCGACGGTGACCGCCGCGTCGATTTGGTGTGGCGCGATCCGCGTGAAGGGTGGCGGCGGCCGTGGGTCTCGCGCGGTCGCGGCGGCGGGCAGTTCGACGCGCCGGTGGCGCCGTTGCCCGAGCCGCCGGAGTCGCCGCCGGAAGGGCAGCCGACGACGATGTTCTTCGGCGACCTCGACGGCGACGGCCGCGGCGAGGTGGTCACCCAGCTGACGCACGAGATCGGCGACGACGCCGGCATGCGCGCCGAGATCCGCGATGCCGAGTCGCCGCGCAGCACGGTGCGCGTCTTCCCGACCACGGACCTGCGGCCGGCCGCGACGCCGGCGACGACCTTCGAGATGCGCGGCTACGCCTTCGAGGAACAGAACACCGAGTTCGACCTCCCCGGCGGCTTGCAGGACCTCGACGGCGACGGCCGTCTCGACCTGGTGACCGTCGACCTCCACATTTCGGTTACCCGCCTGCTCGGTGGGCTCGCCATGGGCCGCGTCACGCTGCCGATGGACTTCCGCGTCTGGTGCCAGACGGCGGCGGGAGCCTTCAAGCCGGTCACCGGCCTCGACCTGTGGGGCAGCTTCCGCCTCGACATCGGCTCGCTGACGCTGCGCAACCTGCCGTCGTTCGGCGGCGACTTCGACGGTGACGGCCGCGTCGACTTCGTGCAGCTCGGGCACGGCAAGCAGGTGACGATCCACACCGGGCGGCCGGGCTGCGCCTTTCCCTCCTCGCCGGACCTCACGCTCAAGCTGCGCGAGGAGCCGCAACACCTCGGCCTCGTGCGCGTGCGCGACCTCGACGGCGACGGCCGCTCGGACCTGATGGTGGTGCAGCCGGGCCAGTCGCCCGAGCGCGGCGTGACGCCGCCGGCGCGGCTCGATTTGTATCTGAGCGGGGGAGCGACGTGAGGCGACGGGTGGTGCTGGCACTCGTCGCGATCGCGTCGATC
>DATNCU010000203.1:0-2513 GCA_035607145.1 Thermoanaerobaculia bacterium | reverse complement strand
CCGAACAGCACCGAGTAGTACAGCCAGTAGATAGGCTTGAACGCGCGGCGAGACCATGACGAGCTCATCGGCCGTCGAGCCTACGCGTTCCGCGCCGCGACCGCGCCAACGAAAGAAGGAACCGGAGAGTCCCGTAAGCCGAATTCTGTGCCGGCCTCGCGGCCGGTGGCGGTCATTCCTCTAGGTGCGCCGTTGCCGGCGCGCTCCAGCAACCTACCCGGGAGTGGTGCCGCCGCCGGCTTGCGCCGTCGACGACAGCGGGACGGGCAGCCCGGCTGCCACCCCCCTATTTGGTCTTGCTCCGCATGGGGTTTGCCGTGCCCCCCACCGTCGCCGGGGGGGCGGTGCGCTCTTACCGCACCCTTTCACCCTTGCCGACATCTCGAAAGATGCCGGCGGTCTGCTCTCTGTTGCACTTTCCGTCGCGTCGCCACGCCTCGCCGTTGGCGAGCATGCTGCCCGTAGGAGTTCGGACTTTCCTCCCCACGCCGCCGCGGCCGAAGCCGCTGCGGCGTGCGGCGACCACCTGGGACTCTCCGGCCCGCAACGATGATAGCAACTCGGCGCGGCCAGCTTTCGCAAAGAGACCTAGCGCAGCCAGCCCTTGCGCTGCTTGGCGCTCTCGGCGCCCAGCCGTTCGAGACCCTCCGTGGCGTCCGGTTGCTTGGGCACCTTCTCCAGCACCGCGCGGTACTCCTCGATGGCCTCGCCCGTGCGCTCCATGTCCTCGAGCAGGCGGCCCAGCTTGAGGCGGTAGGCGGGATCGTTGGGGGCCAACCGAGCGGCGTGCTGGAGGTTCTCCAGCGCCGCTTCGCGCCAGCGCGGGTTCTTCGCCTGCGCCTCGCCGAGCAGCGCCAGCCCTTCCGGGCGCGGGTCCCACTGCACGGCCTCGCGCATCAGCTCGACGACGTAGTGGTACTGCTCGGTGCGCATCAGCGACTGGGCGCGGCGAAACGAGCGCCGCGCCATCTCGCGCCGTACCTCGGCAAGCTCTTCCGCGCTGCGCAGCTCGGGCTCGGCCTTGGTCGGGTGCTCGCGGTCGTACTCCTTGCGCCGCAGCGGGTCGCTCAGCACCAGGTAGGCGTGCGCGGCGTGCTCGAAGAGCAGGCGCATCACCGCCTCCGGCAGATCGAGCCAAGCGTGCAGCGAGGGGTGGATGCGCCGGCCGAGGTCGATGAAGGCGGCCGTCACCTCGCCGGTGGTGGCGCCCACCGAGACGCCGAGCAGCTCGTAGAGGCCAACGCCGCCGACCTTCGAGAGCAGAGCGCCGACCTCGCGCCGCAGCTGTTGGCTGTCGCGGGTGGGAGGCGACTCGGCGAGGTCCTCGCGGATGCGCTCCTCGAGACGCGCCAGCAGCGCCGGCGGCACCAGGCCGCCGACCTCGGAGTCGTGCTCGTCCGGCATCGGCTGCGCGGATCCTAACCCGGCACGTCGCCGAGGGCGGGGATCGTCTCCGGCAGCGGTGGCGGCGCATGGAGCTGCCCGTGGATGCGGTCACCCAGCCGCGGCCCGAGGGCTGCCTGCAGCTCCTCGCGCGTCGCCTTCTGCACGCCGCCGAAGCTGCCGAACCGTTGCAGCAGCATGCGGCGGCGGCCCGGGCCGATGCCCTGCAGCTGGTCGAGCCGGCTCACCAACGTGCGCTTCTGACGGCGGCGCCGGTGGCGCGACACGGCGAAGCGATGTGCCTCGTCGCGCACCTGCTGCAGCACCTGCAGGCCGGCGTCCTTACGCGGCAACCGCAGCGGCTCGGGGCGCGCGGGGAGATAGATCTCCTCTTCGCGCTTGGCGAGCGCCACCACCGGCGTCTCCTCGACGCCCAGCTTGGCGAGCGAGTGCAGCGCCGCGTTGAGCTGCGCGCGACCACCGTCGATGAGCACGAGGTCGGGCATGGCGCCGACCTCTTCGAGCACGCGCTTGTAGCGGCGCTCCACCGCCTGCGCGATCGACGCCGGGTCGTCGGGCCCGGTCAGGTCGCGGACGTTGAAGCTGCGGTAGTCCGACTTGCGCATCTTCCCCGCCTCCCACACCACCAGCGACGCCACCGTCTCGCCACCCTGGAAGTGCGAGATGTCGAAGCCCTCGATGCGCTGCGGCGGCTCGGCGAGCCCGAGGTGGCGGGCGAGCGCCGTCGCCCCGGCGAGCTCCTGCTTCTGGCCGCGGAAGCGGCGGCGGTGCGCGAGCTGCGCGTTGTGCATCGCCAGCTGGACCCGCTGCGCCTTCTCGCCGCGCTCGGGGAAGCGAGCGTAGACGCGCTCGCCCTTGCGCTCCGACAGCCACTCCTCCAGCGCCTCGACCCCCTCCACCGGCAGCGGCAGGTGGATCTCCTTGGGGATGAAGGTGGTCGTCGCGTAGACCTGCGGCAACAGCTCGGCGACGAGGCGCGCCGGCTCGATCTGCCCTTCACCCTCCCAGAACAGCTCGCGGCGGTCGAGCACTTGCCCGCCGCGCATCACCAGGATCACCACCGTCGCGTTGCCGCCGCCGACGTGGAAGCCGTAGACGTCGACGTCCTC
>DATNCU010000202.1:0-2761 GCA_035607145.1 Thermoanaerobaculia bacterium | reverse complement strand
TGCATCGTCCGCAGTTTCCGACGTCGAGCAGGAGCCCGAGAAGCTCGATCGCGGCGTGCCGCCCGCCGAGGCCGAGCGCGCGCTGCGCGACCTCGAGCGGGTGTACCGGCTCTTCCTCGCCGGCGGCCGCGACCTGCGGCGGCTCGTGCTGCGCGAGCTCGCCCGCGCCCGCTCGCCCTGGTGCCTCGACCTCGGCGCCGGCGGCGGCCACGTCGGCAGGGATCTCGTGCGCGACGCCACGCGCGCCGGCCGCTCGCTGAAGGTGATCGGCGTCGACGCCAAGCTCTCGCACCTGCTCGCCGGGCGGCGCTTCGGCTCGCCGCAGCTGCCGCTGGTGGCCGATGCCGAAGCGTTGCCGTTGCGCGACGGCGCCGCCGGCTGCGCCTTCTCGCACATCTTCTTCCATCACTTCGACCGCGCCGGCAATCGCCGCGTGCTGCGCGAGATGTGCCGGGTGGCGCAGAGCGCCGTCGTCGTCGACCTGGCGCGCAGCGCCCTGCTGCGCGCGCTGGTGCGGCCGGGGCTGCGGCTGCTCGCGCTCGGCGAGATCGCCTACGACGACGGCGTCGTCTCGGTGGAACGCAGCTACGCCTTCGACGACCTCGCGGCGGTCGTCGACCACTTCCCGGTGGCCGAGCTGCGCCGCCGCTTTCCGTTTCGCTGGGCCCTCGTGCTGCGCGGTCCCTGCGCCTGATTCGCGTTACGCGCTGTTAACGCCCGCCGCGGCGTGGCGTTCTGGTGACGAGGGTCTTGCCATGGACAAGCTGCTCCAGAACGTCCGCCTCGGCGCCCGGCTGCTCGTGAAGCAGCCCGGCTTCACGGTGGTGGCGGTGTTGGTGCTGGCGCTGGGGATCGGCGCCAACAGCGCCATGTTCAGCGTCGTCAACACGCTGCTGTTCCGGCCGCTCTCCTTCCCGCACCCCGAGACGCTGGTCGGCGCGTATAGCCGGAGCGTGGCGCGCCCCGACGCCTACCGCGCCTTCTCCTACGCCGAGTACACGGAGCTGCGCGCCAACAACGACGTCTTCACCGGCGTCTTCGCCCACAACCTCGGTGCGGTGGGACTGCTCGAGGGGGAGACCACGCGGCGCGTCTTCTTCGACGAGGTCTCCGCCAACTACTTCGAGGTGATGGGCGTGCCGCTCTTCCGTGGCCGCGCCTTCACCGCCGACGAGGAGCGGCCGGGCGCCGGCCTCCCGGTGGCGATCGTCAGCCACGCCTTCTGGAGCAAGCGCGGCTCCGACCCGGCGATGGTGGGGAAGACGCTGCGGCTCAACGGCACGCTCTTCACCATCGTCGGCATCGCGCCGCCCGCCTTCACCGGCACCACGGCGATGGTGAGCCCCGAGCTCTACCTGCCGCTCGGCATGCACGAGAAGGTGATGAACGACTTCGACAGCGCGCGGCTGCCGCTCGCCGACCCGCGCAACCACCAGCTCATCGTGGTGGGGCGGCTGCGGCCGGGGCTCACCGCCCAGGAAGTCGACGCGCGCCTCGCCGCCACCGCGGCGCGGATGCAGCAGGGGGTGACCGCCGACGAGCGCCAGACGTTCCTCGCGCGGCCGCTGTCGCGCCTGTCGATCTCCACCTCGCCGCAGGACGACGCCGGGCTGCGGGTGCCGTCGCTGCTGCTGCTCTTCCTCGCCGGCGTCGTGCTGCTCATCGCCTCGCTCAACGTCGCCAACATGATGCTCGCCCGCGGCACGGCGCGGCGGCGCGAGATCGCCATCCGGCTCGCGCTCGGTGCCCGCCGCGGCAGCATCCTCGCGCAGCTGCTCGTCGAGGGTCTGATGCTCGCAGTGCTCGGCGGCGTTGCGGGGCTCGTCGGCGCCGCCTGGAGCACGCGCCTCTTGGTGCGCTCGCTGGGCGCGCTCGCGCCCTTCGACCTCGTGGTGAGCGCGGTGCCGGACGTGCGCGTGCTCTTCGCCACCGCGGCGTTCTGCCTGCTCGCCACCGTCTTCTTCGCCCTCGGCCCGGCGTGGGACGTCTCACGGCCCGGCGTCGCCGCCGACTTGAAGGCCGGCCAGCAGGACGCGCCGAGGCGGCTCGGCAAGCTCGGCCGTGGCGTGCTCGCACGCCGCAACCTGCCGGTGCTGGGTCAGCTCGCGCTGTCGCTGATGCTGCTCTCCACCGCCGGCCTCTTCGTGCGCAGCTCGCTGCGGGCGGCGCGGCTCGAGCCCGGCTTCGCGCTCGACCGCGGCCTCGTCGTCGAGGTCGACCCCGGTCTTGCCGGCTACGACGAGGCGGAGGGGCGGCCGGCGGCGGGCGCAGCGAGACGGCGGTGCCGTGCAGCTACAACGTCGTCGGCGAGGACTACTTCGCGACGCTCGGCGTCCCGGTGCTCGCCGGCCGCGCCTTCGGCGCCAACGAGGCAGGGGACGACAAGGCGACGGTGGCGATCCTCGACCGCCTCGCCGTCGAGCGCCTCTTCCCGGACGGCGGCGCGCTCGGCCAGAGCGTGCGCCTCTTCGAGAGCGGCGACAGCCGCCCGGCGACGCTGGCGCAGGTCGTCGGCATCGTCGACAACGTGCAGGAACAGCTGCTCGGCGAGGCGCTGTCGCCACACGTCTACGCGCCCTTCGGGCCGATGTACCAGTCGAACATGAACGTGCACGTGCGGCTCGTCGGCGGCACCGCCGCCGAAGCGCGCTTCCTCGCCGCGGCGCGAGGCGAGGTCCGCGCGGTCGGCGAGCGCCTGCCGGTGCTCAACGTGCGCAGCCTGCGCCGGCACGTCGACGAGAGCTTCGACGTCTGGGTGATG
>DATNCU010000193.1:0-2261 GCA_035607145.1 Thermoanaerobaculia bacterium | reverse complement strand
GTCGGCGTTGGTGTCGGTGTAGGTGTCGATTCCCAGCGCCACCTGCAGGTCGATGATGTCGTCGGCGATGTCCTGCCGCAGGTTCTCGGCGACGCCGCCGTAGGGCTGGTTGGTGCCGGGCTTGAAGCGCGCCATGGCGAGGCGCGGCTGGCCGTCGTTCTCGCGGATGTAGAAGGCGTACTCCTCGATGATGCCGGTGAGCGCGACCGGGTGCTCCTCGAGGGTGGCCACCCAGCTCTCGGTGGAGGTGGAGGAGTCGGCACGGATGAACCCGGTGTTGATCGTGTTGCCGGTCTTCTCGAGGTCGGAGACCTTGGCGCTGGCGTGGGCCACCTCACCCTGCTTGCTCACCAGCAGCACGGTGAAGTCGTTGCCCGCATCCTGCGCGCGCTGGAGCTGGTCGAGGTCCTGCTTGAGGCCCGAGCGGCTGATCTCGTTGATCTTGAGGTCGGTGGGCTCGATGCTGCAACCGCCCTTCTTGAGCGGATCCGGGTTGGCCGACTGCGAGCAGGACGCCTCCTGCCCGATCTCGTTCTCGAACAGCGAGCCGACGATGACGCCGCGGATGCGCAGCACGTCGGTGCCGGGCAGGACCTTGAACTCGGGGTCCGTCGTGGTGCCGATGTAGACCGCCGGTCCGGCGTTGTCCACCGCCAGCTTGATCTGGTCCTCGGGCTTCCAGCTGGTACTGTTGATCACCCAGCCGCGGGCGGCGATGCGCGCCATGCGCACCATCTCGTCGTGGCCGATGCGCAGCGACTGTTGCATGTCGGCGATGTTGACCTGCGTGCGGGCGATCTTGTTGCTGGCGTCGAAGAGGGCCAGCATGCCGATGAGCACGATGGAGAGCACGAAGAGGGCTACCACCACTTCGATGACGGTGAAACCGGCAGCGGAACGACGATTTCGCATGGCGCTCTCCTCAGGCGGCGCGGTAGGCGCGGATCGTCAGTTGCTTGCCGCCGCCGAAGGGGGCGTCGAACCGCGCGTTCTGCACCGCGACCGTCACTTCTTTCATGGTGATGATCTCGACGTTGGTGCCGGCGGGGAGGGCCCCGGCGTCGGTGAGGTCGTCGGCGTTGAACTGGCGGACGGTGGTGACGCGGCGCCAGACGGCCGCCACCGGCCAGACCGGGTCGCTGGTGCGGATGCCGAGGTCCACCCAGGCGTTGGTGGCGGCGTCGAAGTACTCGTAGCTCTTGACCGTCGTGCCGGCGGTCACGGTCAGCCGCGCATCGCTGAACGGCACCTGCCACATCAGCTCCAGGCGGTCGCGCGCGTAGTTGGCGGCCGAGGTGCTCGAGGCGCCCTGCAGGTTGCTGCTCGCCGCCATGGTGAACAGCGGGATGATGGCGAGGGCGACGACGAGCATGATGAGAGCGGCGATGAGCACCTCGACGAGCGAGAAGCCGCGCTCGCCGCGCCGGCTCTGGCGCCGGCAAACCGTGACCGGGGTGTGCATGCGGGTCTCCGTCGTTCCGTCCGTCATGGCATCCGTCAGTCCCAAGTCCAGCGCTTGTCGTTCTCGCCCTGCTTGAGCCAATCGGTGCCGTTGTACTTGAGCATGGTCACGCGGGCGGTGGCGCGCGGCGCGACGCGGACCTCGAGGTAGTTGCGGCCGTCGCCGAAGCGGAGGGCGGCCTCCTCGTCGATCGAGCCGTCGGGGAGGAAGGTAAGCACCGGCGTCGATGCCGGGAAAGTGGCGTCGGGCCCCTCGGCCGCGGCGTCTCCCGGCCCCCAGAAGTAGAGCTTCGCGGGCAGCGGCATCCGCCGCAGCTGCTCGTCGTCGGCGGAGAGGCCGGCCGTCAGATTGTTCTCGCGCCAGGTGACCAGCTGGTCCTTGGCGAAGTCGGCCTCGACGTAGACCGTGGCGCTATGCTTGACCGCCTCCAGCCGCGCGGCGCGCAGCTCGACGGTCGCCTGGCGGACGCCGCCTTCGGTCTCGGCGCGCCGGATGGCGTTGAGCAGCGCCGGCATCCCGATGACCGCGGCGATGCCGATGATGACGAGCACGATGATGAGCTCGACGAGAGTGAAGCCCTTCTCGACGCACTTCACGCACTTTGGGCGTTGCATTCGAAACGCGGCGCGGAGCAATGGGAGTGCCACCGGTCGGCCCTGCCGCTGAGCCGTTGCAGGGACGGGAGTTGACGCCGGGAGACGCTGATCTGGGCGGTGGGCTGCTCGGCGCCTCTGGTGTCGTTCGGTAACAATGGTGACGAGCGTTGCCGCCGTCTTCGTCCTCCGCAGCGGCGACGCGC
>DATNCU010000177.1:0-10457 GCA_035607145.1 Thermoanaerobaculia bacterium | reverse complement strand
CTACGGCGCGATGGTGGCGGTCGTTGGCGTCGTAGAGCGCATAGAGCGCTCCCGAGTCCGCCACCAGCGTCAACGGCGCGCCCTCGCGGCTTCGCGGAGCAGCTCCTCGGCGCGGCTCGACACGTCGGAGCGTCCGCTGCCGTAGGTGCCGATGCCCCTCGGTGACGGCCGGCCGGCGGCGCGTGCGTACTGTCGCAACACGACGGCAGCGAGTGCGGAGGGCGTCGTGCCCTCGCGTGCCGCTACCTGACGCAGCGTGCGTTCCGTTTCGCGGTCGAGCTCGATCGCGGTGTGAGCACCTGCGTCGTAGTCCCTGGGTTCCTCCGCGACGCTGGACGCCGCTGCAATTACCCGAGGACGGCTACTGCGGCGCCGCTCCAGGTAACTGCGTAGCGCTGCCTGCATCAGCACGTTGAGGCTTGGCGGCGTCTCCATGGCGGCGACGTGCCTTTCGAGCAGCGCCTCGAGATCGTCGGTGAGGGTGATCGACGCGCGACGCATGCGAACAACTGTACACCATTTGGTGCGTTTGGTGCACAGTGTTGACGTTGTAGTAACGTCGCCGCATCCCACTGGAGACCCACTCCATGCCGCGACGCGTTCACGCCTCCGCACCGCTTCTGCCTCTGCTGTTACTGCTCTCCACGTCCCCGCTCGCTGCCGAGGAGTGCGGGTGGCTGGCGACTTCCGAGGTCGATGCCGCGTTGCCGGCGGTGGCGCCGTGGTCGGTGATGGTGGGCGGCGCGGCGGGGTCGTGCAAGTTCGTGAGCGCGGGGCTGCCGAATATTTTCGGCGCCAACCAGATGGTGAAGGCTTCCGCGAAGGAGGCGGCGAGCTTCGTGCGCGGGCTGCGGCCGGAGATGGAGAAGTCGTACGTGGTGGCGCCGGCGAAGGACATCGGTGCGGAGGGGTTCACCTACCGGCCCAAGGACGACACGCTGAGCGACCGCTCGATCTTCTTCGTCGGTCACGAGGGGCGCATCGCCGTGATCGCGTCGCTGACGCTGCAGAAGGCGGTCACGGCCGCGGATATCGCCGGCGCGACGAAGCTCATCCGCGCGGCGCTCGCCATCGACAAGGATCCCGCGGCGCTCGCCGCCGCCACCTCGTGCCCGTGGTTCGACACCGCGGTGCTCAAGAAGCTGCTGCCGGGGGAGGGCTTCAGCCAGCAGAGCTTCGGCAACAACAGCTGCATGGCGCAGGCGGGTGGCAGCGTGGTGATCGTGTCGATTATCCCGGGGCTGGATCCGGCCGACGTCCGGCGGACGAGCGGCGGCCAGTGCAAGCGCGAGGCGGTAGCCGCGCTCGGGCCCGACGGCGAGATCGCCTGGGGCTGCGAGGGCGGACGGCCGCACGCCAAGGTGAGCTACGTCAACGGCAATCGGCTGGTCGAGTACGCCTTCACGCCGGACCGGGAGCCGACGGAGAAGGAGCGGGCGCTGCTCATCGAGCTGGCGCAGCGAGCGCCGGCGTTCGCGAGCTCGGCGCCGTAGCGCCCTACTCTTCGATCTCCTTCATCTCCTTCACCGGCTGCCCGTGCAGCGCGAGCCAGCCGCGGGCCTCGAAGTCGCCCTGCTCGGCGAGCTTCTTCATCCACGGTAGGGCCTTCTCGGGATCGCGCGGCAGGCCGTGCCAGCCTTCGGCGTAGACCCGGGCCATGCTGCCGAGTGCCCAGTAGTTGCCGGCCGTTGCGGCGCGCTCGAGCCAGGTGAGCCCTTGCGTGAGGTCACGCGGCACACCCTCTCCCTTCATCAGCCGCTGGGAGAGGAACATCATGCAGTAGCTGTTGCCAGCTTCGGCGCCGCGCCGGAGCCAGCGGAGCGACTCGTCACCGTCGCGTGCCACGCCCCGGCCATCCAGGTAGGCGTAGAAGAGAACGCGCATCGCCGTGGCGTCGCCGCGCGCCGCCGCGTCTCGCGCCAGCGTCACGGCGCGGTCCACGTCATAGGGCACTAGGCGGCCGAGCTGGTGGAGGCGAGCGAGCAAGCCGGAGGCAGCCGGATCGCCGCTGGCCGCTAGGGTCTCCAGCCGGTCGATGGCGCGCCGGGCGAGATCGCTGAGGGGCCGCCACTCCGTGTTCTGCGCCAGCTTGTCGAGACTGTCGCTCCCAAGCCGATCCGCCTCCGAAAAGTAGGTGTGCGCCTTCGCGAGGTCGCGCGGCACGCCGAGCCCGCTCGCGTAGGCGAGGCCGGCGGTCTCCACCGCCAGCAGGTCCGGGAACGCCGCCGCGCGTTCGATCAGTGCCATGCCTTCGGCGGGCGCCGCCGCGACTCCGTCGCCGAGCAACAGCATGAGCCCGAGGTCGAAGAGTGGGTCGGGGCGTCGGGTCTTGTCGTCGACCGCGCGGCGCAACCACGGCAACGCCGCCGCCGGCGCGGCCTCCCGACAAGGCGCGCTGCCGTAATAGAGGACATTCCCGAGGTAGGCCGCGGACTTCTTGTGTCCGGCGCCGGCCGCGCGCTCGAGCATGGCGATGCCGCGCTCGCACTGCTCGCGCGAGCGCCCCTTGCGCAGCGATTCGCCGCCGAATTCGTACATCGCCGCGAGGTCGCCGCCCTCTGCGGCACGGCCGAGCGCCGCGAGGCGCGCGTCGTCCGCGGCGACGGCGTAGGGGCTCTCCCACCGCCCCGCCGCGGCGTACGCCTGGCGCAGCTCCGCGTCGATCCAGGCGAGCTCCGAGCCCGCGGGCATGGCGGCTCGGGCCTCCTCGAGCAGCGGCACCGCACGGCGCGCATCTCCCGCCGCGGTCCACGCGCGGCCGGCGGCGCGCAGCAGGTCGACCGGCGGATGCTGGAAGGCGCCGCGCGCCTCGGCGACCAGCCGCTCGAGCTCCGCGGTCTTGCCGCGCTTCTCGAGCACGATGCCGAGGTTCACCCACTCGACGCTGGATTTGGGGTCGAGCGCGACGATGCGGCGGCGCGTCTGCTCGGCGATCTCCCACTGCTGCGCCGACTGCGCCTTCCACGCCAGGTCGCGCAGCGTGACGATGTCGTCGGGGTGCTGGATCGCCTGTTGCGCGAGGAGCTTCGTGGCGGCGGCGTTGTCGCCGCTCTTCGCCACCAACGCCGCCGCGCAAGACGCGGGCTCGCCGCCGCCCTCGGCGAGCTTCGCGCTCGCGCACAGGCGTGTCGCCATCGCCGTGCCGGCGGCAGAGCCCTGGAGTTGCGCCGCCGCCGCGACGAGCTCGGCCGCCACCTCGGTGTCGGGCGAGCGCCTCAGATACGCCGTATAGCCGCGCTCGGCCTTGCCGAGGTCGCGGGCCAACAGCGCGGCCCGGCCGGCGAGCAGCTCACCCACCGCCGCGCGCCACTCGTCACCCGCGAGGAGGTCCCTTGCCATCCGCTCCGCCCGCTCCGGATGGCCGGTCACTTGGTAGATCTGCCACAGCGTCTCCTGCACGCGCCGGCCCGAGTCGACCTTCGCGCGCGCCTGGAGCAGCGCGATCGCCTCGTCCGGCTTGTCCTCCATCAGCAGGTAGCCGGCGAGGGCGATCGTCTGCTCCGCGTCGAGGTCATCGGGCTGCTGCTGCCGCCAGCGGGCGAGCAGCTTCGCGTGCGCGGCGAAGTCCCGAGCCACCTGGTAGGTGACGTCGAGGGCGCGGTAGAGCGCCGTCGCCACCTCCGGCGCCGGGTTCTCGCGCAGCCGCCGCTCGAGGATGGGCGCTGCTTCGGCGGCAGGGAGGTCGCCGAGCCAGCGGTCGCCGCGGATGGGATCGCGCATGCGAGCCACCCAGCTCGACACCACCGCGTCGGGGTTGGGCGCCGTGCGCAGCAGGTCGAGGTACATCACGCGAGCCGGCCCGTGCGCGGCACAGAGATGCAGCGCGCCGGCGATCGAGGTGGCGAGGCTCGCCTGCTCGTCGGGATCTGTCCCCGGGGCTTCGCCCGCGACCCGCAGCAGCTCGACGCGGGTGGCACACCCCTCCGGCGCCGGCACCTGCTGCACCGCCGCCAGCAGGGCGCGCCGCCGCTGCTCGCGCGGCAGCTTGCCGAGCGAGTCCAGCAGCCCCTTCCAGTCGCCGTCGCGGGCTGCGATGGAGGCGAGCTCGGCGCCCGCCTGCTCGGCCGCAGCCTTCGCAGCCGGGGAGCCGTCGCCACCTCCCGCGACGCGCGCGATGCAGGCGCGAGCCGCCTGGCGATAGTCCGCCCGCCGCCGCGCGATCTCGGTGCAGGCGGAGAGGGCGGCGCTGCCGCGCGGCTGGCCGGCGAAGAACCGCTCGAGCAGCGCGACGGTAGCGGCAGGCTCCTGCTCGGCAAGCGAGGAGCTCAGCCAGGACGAGACCGCCTCGGGGTCGACCGGCTCGCGCTGCGCCCAGCGGACGATGAGCTCCGTCTTGCGCGTCTCCTCCTGCAGCGAGCCGTAGTGGTTGACCAGCATCTTGTAAGCCTGCGGGTTCTCGGGGTTGCGCTGGAGGAACGCCTCCAAGATCTCGCCGGCGCGCGCCGTCTGGTCGAGGTTGCGCAGCAGCGCGTTGGCGGTGGAGACGACGAGCACGTCGTCCGGGTAGCGCGCCAGCAGCGCCAGCGTGGGCGGCAGCCGCTCCGCCATGTCCTCGATGGCGAAGGTGAGGAAGAGGTCGGGACCCGGGTCGCCGGGCTTCTCGCGCCGCCAGTGCGCGATCATGCGGTCGCGCGAGGCGTCGGCGTTGGGGAGCTGGTCGTCGGGCACGCCGCGCGCCATGGCGCGCGCGCGGTCGAGCATGAATTCCTGCATGGCGATCGTGCCGAACGCCTGCATGCGCCACATCGGCTCGGTGGAGTCGTCCATGGCCAAGGCCATGGCCCAGGTCTGCGCGAGGGCGGCTTCCATCTCGGGGATGTTGGGCGCGCCCGGCTGCTGCTCCTGCTCCTCGGCCGGAGCGGCGGTGGCGACCAGGACGAAGACCGCGAGGAGGAACCCGACGAAACGCGGTAGCCGGGCGCGGGCAGGCATCGCGACACCTCCGATCGGATGGGTCCGAGAAAGATTACCGCTCGCGTGCGGCGGCTGCCGCGTCCTCGGAAGGCGCTACGGCCGCGCGCCGACCTTGGGAGGCAGCGCGCGCTGCGGCCGGTCGAGGAAATCCTGCACGTCGGCGGCCCGCCGCAGCTCGGCTGTCCAGCGCTGCAGCTCCTCGTTGAGGCGCTGTTGGCGCAGCACTTCGCGGATCTGCTCGCGCACCTCGTCGAGCGGCGGCACCGGCTGCCCAGAGGCGCGCAGCTGCGGCGCCAGCACGCGCTGGTAGTGCGCCTCGATCTCCTCGAGCCCGACGAAGACGCGCGCGCCGAGCAGCTCGTCGACGTAGACGAGCACCTGCAGCTGCTGCGCGACCAGCTGTTCGAGCCCCTCCATCGTCATGCCGAGCGAGCGCAGGCGCGCCTGGAACGCCTCGTCGGAAGGAAAGCGCGAGCGGATCGTCTCGACCTGCTTGGCGATCATCTCCACCGGCACCTGCTCGAAGCCGTAGCGCTCCACCTCGTGGATACGCAGGCGCTCCTCGATGAGGCCGTCGAGCACGCGGCGCCGCGCGTCGCCGCCAGTGCCGGCGGCCGGCTGCGCGGTGCCGAGGGCTTGCGCCCGCTCGAGGTCGGTCTGCAGGATGGGGTCGCCATCGACCACCGCGACGATGCGGTCGCGCAGCGCCGGCTGGGCGGCGGATTGCTGCGCAGCGATCGGCGTCGCGGAGAGCACGCAGAACGCGGCGAGCGCCAGCCGCAGCAGGCGCCGCGCCCTAAGAGACCAGCTGTCGGGGATCACCGCGCGAAATCGTAGCACCGCGATGCGCACTCTGCGGCTCTCACCGCGGCGCGGCGGGCAGCTCGCGATACGCCAACTGCGCTCCCAGCATGCGCCCCACGGCGGTGCGCACCTCGGGGTTGCCGATCTTCGCCAGCGCCTCCGCCGGGTCGTTGCCGTTGCACCACGAAGCCCACAACCGCGCCTGCGCGGTGCCCACGAGGTGGGCCGCGAGCGCCAGCGGCGGCCGTCCCTGGAACGCGTTGCCCAGTTGCGACAGGCGCGCCGCACCGACGGCGATGGCGATCTCGGGCTGGTAGAGGTCGTCGGGGCGCACGCGCTGGATGCCCGCCGCCGGCGCCGCGCGCTCGGCGCTCGCCGGGTCGAGCAGCAGCAGCCCGCGGCCGCCCCACGAGCTCGTCGCCGTGCTGTCGAAGTGGCTCCCCTCGCGCATCACCGCCCAGAGCAGGGCCGCCTCCACGCTCGAGCGGCGCGCCGCGGCCTGCACGCGCTGCGGCCACGGCCGCGGGAAGAGCACCTCGCGCAGCGCCAGCGGCAGCAGCTGCGGCGGCGCGGCGGCGAGCGCCGGCGCTGCCGATGCCTGCGCCAGCGCGAGCGCGCGGCCGGGGTCGCGCGCGGCGAGCAGCTGCTGCGCCGCGGTGAACGCCAGCGCCGGTTGCCGCAGCGGGAACCAGCGCGCGATGGTGCCCTCGCTCACCTCGCGCCAACCGCCGAGAGCGAGCACGCGGTCCTCGGGGTCGTCGAACGGCGACTGCCACAGCGGCCAGGCCGCAGCGTCGACGGCGGCGAGCTTGAGGTAGGGCGCGAGGCGCCGGTCGCGCGCCCACCGCTGGTAGAGGAAGAGCCGCAGCGGCTCGCGCTGCGGGTCGCCTGCCGGCAGCAGCAGCCAGGCAGCGAGGCGATCCTCCGCGCGCGGCGAGCGCCGCCAGCGCTCCACGGCAGCCTGGACCGCCGGCTGCATCGCCGGCGCGGCGAGCCGCGCCCGCGCCTCCGCGGTGAGCGGGTGGTACGGCAGCTCGCGCAGCAAGCGCAGGTACTGCAGCAGCGCGGCGCCGGTCTCGCCCTGTGCCTCGTCGGCGCGGCCGATCCAGTACACGGTCTCGGACTCGGCGGCGCCGCGCAGCTGCACCGCCTGCTGCAGCAGCAGCGGCGCGTTGCCCACCTCTCCCTTGGCGAGCTGCGAGACGGCGAGGAAGATCGCCGCCTCGGCCGCACGCGCGCTCCACTCGCGGCGCGAGCGCAGGATGTCGAACGTCCGCTGCGCGTCGCCGCGGCGGCCGAGCAGCCATTGCACGCGGCAGGCGGCGAGCAGGGAAGCGCTCGTCCACTCGCCGTTGGCGGTCAAGTTGGCGGCGCGCACGTAGGCGTGGAGGGCGCCGACGCGATCGGCGGCGAGCTCGCGCGCGATGCCCTCGTTGTAGTGGGCGCGGGCGCGCTGGTCGTTGCGCGAGACCCGCTCGGCGAGGCGGGCGAAGGTGGAGACGGCGCTGCGGTAGGCGTCGCGCGCCACTTGCGACAGCGCCAGCAGCTCGAAAGCTTCGACGTGGCGCTCCTCGCGCAGCTGCGCCGGGAAGGTGGAGACCAGGGGACCCAAGAACGAGCCCGCGAGCTCGGGCTGCCGCAGCTGCTGGAAAGCGCGGCCGAGAACGAGCGAGAGCTCGGGCGTGATCTGCGTGCGGCCGAGGCCGGAGAGGCGCACGGCGGCGTCCCACGCCGCCTCGTCGGCGGGCCCCTCGGCGAGCAGGCGGGTGAGCTCCGCGACGCGCTTGCTCGGTGTCACGCCGGATGTCTCGCCCGGTGCGCTCGCCGGCGCGCAGTCGGCGCGCGCCACCAGGAGAGCCCGGCGGTCGGCGGCGGCGAGCGCCTCCCAGTCGAGCCCGCCGAGCAGGCGGCAGTCGCCGCCCGCGCGCAGCGAGCGGTGCAGCAGCGCCGCCGCCTGGTGGCGCAGCGCCGGCGGTGAGGTGCGCACGACCAGCGGCGCCAGCAGGCCGGCGGCCATCTCGGGGTGCTTCTCGGCTTGCAGGCGTGCGAGACGCAGCCGGCAGTACGGGGCGAGCGCCGGCGCGCGCTGCATCGCCAGCGCGAACGCCTTCGCCGCCTCGCCGTTCTGCCCGAGCAGCTCGAGCAGGTTGCCGCGCAGGTAGTCGATCCCCATCTCGCCGGCGCCGGGCTCGGCGGCGATGCGGTCGGCGGCGAGCAACGCCTCGGCGGCGCTGCTCTCGCGGTGGACCTCGGCGAGCTGCTCGATGCCGGCGCGTGCGGCGGCGGGTAGAACGAGGGCGAGGAGGAGGAACGGTGGGAGGGAGCGGCGCGCCGGCACGTTCAAGAGGTGCGAGGTGTCGCGGCTCAGCGGCCCCGGCTCATGGGCCGGCGACCCGTTCGACGCGCGCGCCGAGGCTCTGGAGCTTCAAATCCATCCCCTCGTAGCCGCGGTCGAGGTGGTAGATGCGGTCGACCACCGTCTCGCCGGTGGCGGCGACGCCGGCGATCACCAGGCAGGCCGAGGCGCGCAGGTCGGTAGCCATGACGTTGGCGCCGGAGAGCGGGCGCGGTCCGCGCACCACCGCTTCGCGGCCGTCGATCTGGATGTCGGCGCCCATGCGCAGCAGCTCGGCGACGTGCTGGAAGCGGTTCTCGAAGATGGTCTCGGTGATCCGCGCGGTGCCCGAGGCCTGCGTCATCAGCGCCAGGTACTGCGCTTGAAGATCGGTGGGGAAACCGGGGTGCGGCGCGGTCGCGACGTCGCGCGCGCGCAGGTTGCCGCCGCGCACGCGGATGCCGTCGTCGCTCGTGCTGACGTCGGCGCCGACGTCGGCGAGGGTGTCGAGCAGCGGCCCGAGGTCGGCGGGCGCGGCGCCGGTCAAAGTGACGTCGCCGCCGGTCATCGCCGCGGCGACGAGGTAGGTGCCGCCCTCGATGCGGTCGCCGATGATGTCGTGCTCGGCGCCGCCGAGCTGGTCGACGCCCTCGATGCGGATGGTGTCCTCGCCGGCGCCCTCGATCCGCGCGCCCATGGCGTTGAGGAGGTTCGCGAGGTCGACCACTTCGGGCTCGCGGGCGCAGTTTTCGAGCACCGTCTCGCCCTCGGCGAGCGAGGCGGCCATCATAAGGTTCTCGGTGCCGGTGACGGTCTGCACGTCGAAGCGGAAGCGGGCGCCGCAGAGGCGCTTGGTCTCCGCCATCACGTAGCCGTGCTCGAGCTTGATCTGCGCGCCGAGGGCATCGAGCCCCTTCAGGTGTTGGTCGATGGGGCGCACGCCGATGGCGCAGCCGCCGGGCAGCGAGACGCGGGCGCGGCGGCGGCGCCCCATCAGCGCGCCGAGCACCAGCACGCTCGCGCGCATCGTCTTCACCATGTCGTACATCGCCTCGAACGAGGCGCCGTCGTGCGCGGGGATCAGCCGCACCGCACCGTCGCGGTCGTGGCTGTCGACGCCGAGGTAGGAGAGCAGGCGCCGCATGGTGGCGATGTCGCGCACCTTGGGGATGCGCCGCAGCACCACCGGCTCGTCGGCGAGCAGCGTCGCCGCGAGCGCCGGCAGCGCGGCGTTCTTGGCGCCGCTCGCGGCGACGGTGCCGGTGAGGCGGCTGGGGCCGTGGATGACGAAACGGTCCATGGTGGCGCTGCCGTTGCGGCGGCGAGGCGCCGCTCCGGCATCGGTTCGAGGCCCGCTAGTCTCGCCGATGCCCCGAAGGCGCACAAGGCGAGCGCAGGCCGGCGGTTGGGCGGAGCAGGAAGCGTGCCGCGGATGCGGGCGTGGCGCGCCAAGTGCGTCGCCGCACCGCGATCACCTAACATGGATGCGGTGCTGGCAGAGGAGAACAACGACATGCAGCGGTTGAAGGCAATGTGGGCAGTCTGGTTGGGAGCGCTCATCTTCGCGGCAGCGGTGCCCCTTCATGCAGCGCGGCTGGTGGCTCGGGAAGACCTCGCCGCTACCGTCGACCCGGCTTCTCCTCGAGGTACGCACCAGGAAACCCCCGCGGTAGGCCTGCGCCCTGACGGAGCGGTGCTCGTCTGGAACGCCCCCAAGAAGGGGCTGGTCGCCCGTTCCTTCGACGCCACCGGGGCCGCGAAGGGGGATGAGGTGGTGCTCGTCGCCAACGATCCCGCTCCGGAGGCCAAGGTGTTCACCGCCGAGCTGCACGAGCAGCACGAGCCGCAGGTGGTCATGCGTTCGGACGGCAGCTTCGTGATGGCCTGGACCGAGCGGCTGGTGGAGCGGCTTCTCTCGGTCTACAGCGACCTCCGCAAGCCGATCTCGAGCCGCGTGCTGCTCGGCCGCTTCGGCGCCGACGGCAAGGCCCTGGCGCCGCCGCTCGAGATCGCTGCCGGGACCAACCTGCCGAGCCAGCCCGCGCTCGCGGTCGACGGCGAGACTACCTGGGTCGCCTGGCAGGCCGACGGAACCGTGCGTGCGCGTTCGGTCGACGGCAAGGGGCGCATGGGCGACGTTGTCGAGGCGGGAACGCTCGGCGGCCATCCGGCGCTCGCCGTCGCTGGCGAGCGGCTCGTGGTGGCCTGGGAGACCCTGTCCGGGCAAGACGACAAGCAGGTCTCGGCGAGGGCTTTCGCCCGCGGCCGGCCGAGCCGAGCGGCATTCGCGCTCGGCGCCGTGACGGGGAGTGACTGCACGCACGCCACGGTCGCTCCGGCGGCCGATGGAACCTTCCTCGTCGCCTGGGAGTGCAAGCCGAAAGGAGCAGGGAGCGCGACGCGG
>DATNCU010000153.1:0-4182 GCA_035607145.1 Thermoanaerobaculia bacterium | reverse complement strand
CTTCTCGGCGCCGGTGGAACCGCACCTCGAGCATCTCGGGCACGTGCCGCTGCCCCCCTACATCCACCGGCCAGACGAGGCGGCGGACCGCGAGCGCTACCAGACCGTCTACGCGCGCGAGCCGGGCGCCATCGCCGCTCCCACCGCCGGCCTGCACTTCGACGATGCGTTGCTCGCCGCTCTCGACGCGCGCGGCGTCGAGCGAGTTGCGGTGACGCTGCACGTCGGGCTCGGCACCTTCAAGCCGGTGACGGCGGAGCTGGTGCACGAGCACCGCATGGATACCGAGCGCTACGTGATTCCCGAGGCGACGGCGGCGGCGCTGCGGCGCGCGCGCGCCGAAGGGCACCGCGTGGTTGCCGTCGGCACCACCGTCGTGCGGACGCTGGAGAGCGCCGCCGCTACGCACGACGGCGAGGTGCCGGCCGGCGCCGGCAGCACGTCGCTGTTCATCTACCCCGGCTTCCGCTTCCGCGTCGTCGACGCGCTGCTCACCAACTTCCACCTGCCCTGCTCGACGCTGCTGATGCTCGTCTGCGCCTTCGCCGGCCGTGAGCGGGTGCTGGCTGGCTACCGCGAGGCCGTCGACCGGGGCTACCGCTTCTACTCGTACGGCGACGCGATGCTGGCGACGCGGCAGCCGCACGCCGGCCCTTGATCGGTCGCGGCTTTCACCGGCGCCGTCCATCAAACGGTACGGCGGGCGTCCACGGCGTTGAACGCCGCGGACGCTCGACGTGGCCGCGGGGACCTGGGCGCGACGGGTTTCCCCGGCGTATACGAGCCATGGCTCACTTCATGCTGAGAGGCCGGCTCATGCGGCGAGGCGCGAGGGCGGGTTGGGCGGTGTTGGCTTGCTGCTCCCTGAGCATCCCAGGGGCGCGCGCGGCGACCCCGAAAGCGTCGCCGAAGCCGGCCGCCGAAACGCTGCCCAGTCCCGTCACGCCATCGCAGGCGGCGCCCGCTGCCGGTCCCGCCGACAAGCCGCCCACCCTCCTCGCCGTCGCCCTCCTCTCCGCCGATCGCTGGGCGATCGCCCGCATGCGGAGCGAGAACGACAACCTCACCTGGCAGGGCACGCAGCTCGCGTCGCTGACGCGCCTCCTCGCGCGCGCCGGCCGCTTCGACGAGGCGCTGGCGCTCATCCGCACTCTCGACACGCCCGAGCGCGTCAAGGTCGACGCCTACGCCCCCATCGTCGCCGCCTACCTGCGCGCCGGCGACAAGGCGCGCGCCGCGGCGCTGACCGAGAAGGTCTCCGGCATCGAGGAGTGGACCACGCCGCGCACGCTCGCCGAAGTCGCCCGCGCCATGGACGCGGCAGGCGACCGGGCTGGCGCCGTCAAGCTGGCGGCCAACATCCCCGGCGGCGCCGACCGCGCCGACGTGCTGTTCGAGATGCACCGCTACACCGAAGCGCTCGCCGCCGCGCGCGAGATCACGCCCGACAGGTTCCACGTCGACTGCGGCCGTGAGGGCATGCACTGCTGGGTGCAGGACTGGAGCCCTCGCCAGTCCTACATCGTCAAGCTGGTCAAGGCCTTCGTCGACGACGGCGACCTGCGCGGCGCGCATACCGCCATGGCGGCCCTCGACGAGGTGGACGGCTACGGCACCCACGGTTGGAAGGCAAAAGCGCTGGTGGAGATCGCACGCCGCGAGGAGCCGGTGACGACGCTCCAGCAGGCGCTCGCGGAGCTCGAGAGCTCCCCCGTCATGGTTCCCGGCGAACATCGGGACCACGCCGAGACGCTGGCGGAGATCGCCGAGGCCCTCGCCGCCGCCGGTCATCGCACTCAGGCGATCGGGCTGATGCCGCGGGCGCTGGCCGCCCTCGGGCCGACCGACTCGGTCGACTCGCTGGAGATCGCCTCCTCCCTCGTCTGCGAGGGCCTGGCGACGATCGCCCGCGTCCACTTCGCCATCGGCCAGCGCGACGAGGCTCTGGCGCTGCTCACGCGTGCCGAGCGGCTGGCCAACGAGCTCGTGGTCCCGCCGCAAAAGGCGAGCGACGGCTCGAGCTGGGACAACACCGCGTTGGCGCAGCACGAGCGGGTCGAGGAGAAGCTGCGCGTCGCCGCGACGCTGGAGGCGGCCGGCGAGGTGGAGCGGGCCGAGAAGGTGCTCGCCGCGGCGCGCTCCGAGCTCGCCGCGATCAAGAACAGCGAATGGCGCGAGCACAGCTGGCGCTCGCTGGTGGAGTCCTACTCCAAGGCCGGCAGGCTCGACCGCGCGATGGAGCTGCTCACCTCCGGTCTGCGCGGCGACGGCGATCGCTGGCTCGCCATCTACAGCTTGTCCGACGAGGACCTGCTCGCCGCGCCGCGGCCCCAGCTCTGGGGGCTGCTCGACGCGCTGCCGCCGGACTGGACCAAGGCGACGCTCGCTTCGCGCCTGGCGCAGCGGCTCGAGGCGCAGGGCGAGCAGACGAGCGTGTCGCGGCTGGTGACCGAAGCGCTCACCGCCGTCACCGCGATGGCTGCGGCTGCGAAGCGCTCGCCCGAGTGGCAGCTGACGCTGATCGCGCTGGGCGGCGAGCTGCCAGGCGCCGAGCGCGCCGGCAACGCGGAGCAGCAGCGGCTGCTGCGCGAGCTGCTCGCCGCGGTGCAGGCGCAGCCGGCCGCGGTGCCGAAGCTCGCGAGCTCGAAAGGCTGACTGGCGCGGCTCGCGCCGTCGAAAAGCTGACTGGCGCGGCTCGCGCCGCCGGGCCCGACCGAGCGTTACCGGTCCGGCTGGTCGCGCTTGATCTTCGACAGCGCCGAGGCGAGAGCGTTGAAGCCGCCCGCGGCCTCGGTCTCGCGCCGCTGCTGCTTCAAGTAGGCCTGGTAGTCGCCGCGCGTGCCCTCGATCTGCGAGCCCTCGGGAGCCAGGCTGATGCGGCGCCGCTTGGCGTCGACACCCACCACCTGCACCTTGACCTCCTTGCCCTTTGGGTAGGCGCGGGCGGGGATCGCCTCGCGCGGCAGTCCCATCTCGGAGGTCGGCAGCAGGCCGACGAGCCCGGGCTCGAGCTGGATGAAGGCGCCCGGCTTGTCGGTGCGCTCGACGGTGCCGGTGACCACGGCGCCCTCGGGGTACTTGTCCTTGATCTCGCGCCAGGGGTCGGGCTCGAGCGCCTTCATCGACAGGGAGACGCGCTTGCCCCCCTTCTCGACCTTGAGCACCTTGACCTCGACCTCCTGCCCCACCTGCAGCGCGTCCGCCGGCTTGGCGATGCGCGAGCGGCTGATCTCGGAGACGTGCACCAGCCCCTCGATGCCGCCGCCGATGTCGACGAAGGCGCCGAACTCGGTGAGGGAAGCGACCTTGCCCTTGAGCACGTCGTTGGCGCGCAGCTTGGAGAGCGCGGCCGCCGCCTGCTTGTCCTGCTCCTCGCGCAGGATGGCGGTGCGCGACAGCACGATGCGGCGCCCCTTGCCCTGGATCTTGAGCACGCGGAAGGGGAAGGTCTTGTCGAGGTAGGCCTCGGGCTCGGCGATCGGCTCGAGCTCCATCTCCGAGCGCGGCACGAAGGCGGCGAGGCCGTCGATGACGACGTGGAAGCCGCCGGGGTTCCAGCCGAAGACGCGGCCCTCGACGTTGGCGTGGGTGTCGCGGGCCTTGCGCAGCGCGGAGAGGGCCGCCTTCGTCGCGTCGTCGACCTTGGCTGCGTCGTCGGGCTTGGCCGGCGCGTCGGCCTTCGGCGCGGGCTCCGTCTTCGCCTCGCCGGCGGCTTGCACGTTGGAATCGCTGGCGAGCTCCGCCGCCTCCTCGCCCCCGCCCTGCTCCGCCGTTGCGGCGGCTGCTGGTTCCTCAGGAGGCGCGATGACGTCGGTGCTGTCGGACATGGGGAGCTCCGTGTGGCATCCGGATGAAGCAGGGAACGCGATCGAGGAGACCAGACTGGCTGGCTGGCCGTCTCGGAGCATACTCCATACGGTGCATGCGGCGCGACGAGCGAGCCGAGATCGCGTGCTCGTGCGCGCTCGTGCCGCGGCTAGCCGGTCTCAGCGCGGCGGCAGCGCGAGCGGCGTCACCGGCACCGGCGGCGCCAGCGGCGGATCGCCCTTGTACAGCACGCGCTCGAGGAAGAGCCCCGAAGGCGGCGCCGTCCACTCGGCGGGGGCGAGCTCGGCCGGCCCCGCCTCGCCGGCGAGCAGCGCGCGCAACGTCTCCACCGGCAGCTCGCCCCAGCCGACGCGC
>DATNCU010000143.1:0-2584 GCA_035607145.1 Thermoanaerobaculia bacterium | reverse complement strand
CGAACTCCATCCTCACCTCGCGCTACCCGCACGCCTTCCTCGGCCAGCCGGATGGCCGCATCGGCATCCCGGCGGACATCCCCACGCTCGCTCAGATGCTGCGCGCCCGCGGCTTCCGCACCGGTGCGGTGTCGGCGAGCTCCGTGGTACGGGCGACCCGCTCGCGGCGCAATCCCGCCGGCGGCTACGGCGCCGGCTTCGAGGTGTTCGACGAGAGCTGCCAGATGCGGGCGGCGAGCTGCGTGACGAAGCACGGCCGCGACCTCGTCGCGCGCTTCGAGGAGCCCTTCTTCCTCTACCTCCACTTCATGGAGCCGCACGCCCCTTACCAGCCGCCGCGCCCCTATCGCCGACGCTTCGCGGCCAGCCCGGTGAAGGCACCGCGGTTCGTCCGCGGCGGCGACCCGACGCCGATCGAACGCATGCTCTACCGCGGCGGTCCCAAGGTGCCGATCGACGCGCGCGGCGTCCGTCACCTCACCGATCTCTACGACGACGAGGTCCGCTACTGGGACGAAGAGGCTGGTGGGTTCGTCGATGGCCTACGCCGGCGCGGGCTGCTCGATCGCACGGTGCTGGTGGTGCTCGCCGACCACGGCGAGGAGCTCTTCGACCACGGCGGCTGGGGCCACTGCCGCTCGCTCTTCGCGAGCACCACCTGGACGCCGCTGCTGCTGCGTGGACCGGGGGTTCCCCACGGCCGGCGCGTGCCGGCGGTGGTGCAGAACCTCGACGTCGTGCCGACCGTGCTCGACCTGCTGGGCATCCCCGCGCCGCCAGAGCTCGAGGGCCGCAGCCTGCGGCCGCTGCTCGTCGGCGAGCCCGCCGCGTCGCCGGCCGCATCGGCCGCGGCGGACAGCCGGCGACGTTTGGCGTTCAGCGCCATCGGAGCGCTGCGCAGCATCGACGACGGCAGCTTCACGCTGATCACCGACCTGCGCGACGACGCCGTGCGCCTCTACGCGGCTGGTGACGCGGCGCAGCAGAACGACCTCGCCGCCGCGCATCCGCAAGAGGTGGCTCGCCTGAGCGCAGCCCTCGACGGCTGGATGCGGCAGGTCGAGGGGGAGCGCAAGGCGAGCGCCGCGGCCGGCGAGGAGAGCCTCCGCCGGCTGCAGGCGCTGGGTTACATCCAGTGAAGCGCTTCGGCTAGTTCCCTAACAAGCAAGGCTTCGCGACTAGCTGGCGCCTTCGCGCGGGATCTTCAGGACCGTGCCGGCTTCGAGCGCCTGCGGGTCGCTGATGGTCGAGCGGTTGGCGGCGTAGATGTCACGCCGGCGGCTGCGGTCGCCGTAGAACCACTCGGCGATGCCGCTCAGCGTGTCGCCTTGCTGCACGGTGTAGCTGACCGAGCCGCTCGCTTCGGATTGCCGCACCGGTTCCTGCTGCCGCGCCGCCCGTTGCCGCGGCGTCTGCGCCTGCTGTTGCGCCGCGTGGTAGGCGGCGAGCGCTTCCGCCTCGCGTTCGTCGATATCGCTCCGGATCATGCGCATGGGTTGCCTCCTTCGCTGCTGCGTGCCCACTCGGGGCCCCTCAGGACACCTCTCCAGACAGCTGGCCTGCGATCCCCATGCCACGATGACGCCGCGAGAACGCGAAACGGCCGCCCCGGGAGAGGAGCCCGGGACGGCCGTCAGACTCTGTCAGCGGCAGGCTCAGTAGGCCGCGTTCACGCCGTCGGTCGGCGGCGCGACGTACGGGAAGCTGGCGAGGAACGCCTTGTCGTTCTTCACTACCGTGTCGCCGAGCTGGTTGTTCGGCGCCACGTTGAACTTGGGGTCGAGCGCGCCGGCGACGACGCGTAGGGCGATGTCGACGACGTCGTCACCCAGCCGGCGGCCGTTGGGGAAGCCGTCCTGCTGGCCGGCGAGGAGGCCGAGGCGGTTGGGTTTGGCGCTCGGCGGCACCGCCATGTTGAGGCGCAGGTACTCGCAGGGCACGCCCTTCTCGGTGAGCTTGGGGACGCCCTTCAGGAACACCTGTACGAGGTCGTTGCGCGGGTTGGCGGGGACGTTGAGCTTGAACAGCGCGTTGAGCACGCCGGCGAGCTCCGGAGTCGTCACGTAGCTCAGGAACTGACCGTCGGCCTTGGGCTCGCTGCTGTTGAAGAGGTCCTTCTGGCCGCGCGGGATGACCACCTCGTTGACGAGCGGCAGGCCCAGACGCGAGACCTGAACGAAGTCGCCGCTCGCCTCGCGCTTGCCGGCCGAGAGCGTCCACGACTTGGCGCGGCTGGCGGTGGTCCACACGCCGATCATGGCGCTGGGATCGTCGACCGGCACCGGCCAGGCCTTGGTGGCCGCCGTGCCGCCGGCACCCATCAGCAGCGGGATCGGGACCTGCAGCGCGATGGTGTGCACGTTCAGACCGCGCAGGTGGTCGGGGGCCTTGCCGGCGTCTTCGTCGCGGCCGCCGGGCAGCACCGGGTCGACGTTGAGCAGGTCGAAGGTGCGGCCGAGGTTGACGAAGAAGGGATCGTCGCGCGGACCGGCGAAGACGCGGACGCCCTCCTTGACGGTGCGCACGGCGGCGTCGGCGAGGCTGCCGTAGTCGGCGATCGACTTCGGCCCGACGTTGTTCGGAG
>DATNCU010000132.1:0-7800 GCA_035607145.1 Thermoanaerobaculia bacterium | reverse complement strand
CTCTACAAGGGGATCCTCGAGGACCGCTCGCGCGCCGTCTTCAACGGCTTGATCCACGTCTTCCCCGGCGCGCAGAAGACCGACGCCAAGCAGACCAACCGCAACCTGCTGCTGTCGCAGGAGGCGCTGGTCAACACCAACCCGCAGCTGCGCATCTTCGCCGACGACGTCAAGTGCACCCACGGCTCGACGGTCGGGCAGCTCGACGCCGAGGCGGTCTTCTACCTGCGCTCGCGCGGCATCGGCGAGGAGGCGGCCAAGAGCCTGCTCACCTACGCCTTCGCGCGCGACGTCATCGACCGCATCAAGGCGCCGGCCGTGCGCCACGACCTCGAGGAGCTGCTGCTGGCGCGGCTGCCGAAGGGCGACGTCGTCCGCCAGGCCATCTGAGGTCATGAGCACCACTGCCACTGCCGCCGCGGCGCTCGACGTCGCGGCGGTGCGCGCGCAGTTCCCGATCCTGCGCACGCGCGTCAACGGCAAACCTCTCGTCTACCTCGACAGCGCCGCGTCGGCGCAGAAGCCCGAGCCGGTGATCGAGGCCGAGGCGCGCTTCTACCGCGAGAGCTACGCCAACGTGCACCGCGGCGTGCACACGCTGTCGCAGCGCGCCACCGGCGCCTACGAAGCGGCGCGCGAGCGGGTGGCGCGGTTCCTCGGCGCGCCGGACCCGGCGGACGTGGTCTTCACGCGCAGCGCCACCGAGGGCCTGAACCTCGTCGCCTGGTGCTTCGCGCGGCCGCGCCTGCGCCCCGGTGACGAGGTGCTGCTCACCGAGATGGAGCACCACTCCAACATCGTGCCCTGGCAGATGGTCTGTGAGGCGACGGGCGCGAAGCTGGTCGTGGCGCCGGTCGACGAGCGCGGCGAGCTGCGGATGGACGAGCTTTCGCGCCTGCTCTCGCCGAAGACGCGCGTCGTGGCGCTGGTGCACGTCTCCAACGCGCTCGGCACCATCAACCCGGTGGCCGAGGTGTCGCGTCTCGCGCACGCAGTGGGCGCGGCGGTGGTGGTCGACGGCGCGCAGGCGGCGCCGCACCTGCCCATCGACGTCCAGGCGCTGGGCTGCGAGTTCTACACTTTCTCGGGGCACAAGGTCTACGGCCCCACCGGCATCGGCGCGCTGTGGGGAAAGAAGGAGTTGCTTGCCGCGATGCCACCCTGGCAGGGCGGCGGCGACATGATCCTCCACGTCTCCTTCGCGCACACCGACTACGCGCCGCCGCCGGCGCGCTTCGAGGCAGGCACGCCGCACATCGTCGGTGCGGTCGGCCTCGCCGCCGCGCTCGACTGGCTGGAGTCGCTGCCGCGCGAAGCTGTGGCGGCCCACGAGCACGATCTGCTCACTTACGCCACCGAACTGCTCGGGGCCATGCCCGGCGTGCGCCTCATCGGCACCGCGCGCCACAAGGCCTCGGTGCTCTCCTTCCTCGTCGAAGGCGTCCACGCGCACGACGTGGGCACCATCCTCGACAACGAGGGCGTCGCCGTGCGCGCCGGCCACCATTGCGCGCAGCCGCTGATGGAGCGCTTCGGCGTCGCCGCCACCGCGCGCGCCTCTTTCGCCGTCTACAACACGCGCGAGGAGGTCGAGACCCTCGCCGCCGCCGTGCGCAAGGCACAGAGGCTCTTCGCCTGATGTCGGAGCTGACCGATCTCTACCAGGAGGTGATCCTCGACCACTGCAAGCGGCCGCGCAACTTCGGGCCGCTCCCCGACGCCGACCACGTCGCCGAGGGGTACAACCCGCTCTGCGGCGACAAGGTGAAGGTCTATGTCGCTCTCGACGGCGAGCGCCTCAGCGGCGTCGGCTTCGAGGGCTCCGGGTGTGCCATCTCCACCGCTTCGGCGTCGCTGATGACCGAGGCGCTGTCCGGCCGCAGCATCGTCGAGGTGCAGCGCCTGTTCGACGAGGTCCACGGCATGCTCACCGGCGACCCCTCGACGGCCGCGGAGGCGAGCGAGTCGCTGGGCAAGCTCGCCGCGCTGGGTGGAGTCCGCGAGTACCCGATGCGGGTCAAGTGTGCCACGCTCGCCTGGCACACCCTGCAGGCCGCCTTGGCGCAACGACCGGGCGAGGGCGTGCCGCCGGTGTCCACCGAGTGAGCGCCGCGGCCGCAGCGCGCCTGGCGCCGTCGCCGGACCGGCGCCAAAGGGAATCGGCGGCCCGCGCCTCTTGTTTAGAAAGCGTCATGGTGCGCCTCGCCTCCAACCGCGCCTCCAGCCGCGTTGTCCGCGTCCTCCTCGCCGCGGCGCTCCTCCTGCCGCTCGCCGGCGCCGCCCCGGCGGGCGCCGCCGAGTCGCTCGACTACCGCTGGAGCCTCAAGGGCTTCCTCGGCCGCCTCGCCGGCGTGGTAGTGCCGAACGAAGGGCGCGGCCAGCTGCGGAGTCGGCCCAACGAAGGCGGCCGCATCACGGAGCTCGAGATCACCTCGCCCGACGCGGCGCGCGGCGAGTTCTTCCGCTACGGCGGCGAGATGCGCGCCGACGGCAGCACGGCGCAGGCGTGGTCCTCCTATCGCTGGCGCGGCCAGGAGAAGTCACACCGCGACCCGGTCGCCGAGGAGGGGGTCGTCGACGTCGCCTCCGGCATCCAGCTGATCCGCGAGCGCCGCCCGACGGGCGCGCTGCGGCTGCGCATCTGGTCAGACGGCAGGGTCTACCCGGTGGCCGTGGAGAAAGTCGGCACCGAGCGGGTCGCTGTCCCCGCCGGCGGCTTTCTCACCGACCACTACCGCATCCGTGGCGTCCGCATCTCCGGCGAGCGCTTCTGGAAGGGCGGCCTCGACCTCTGGCTGGCCAAGAACGAGGCCGCGACGCCGGTCCGCATCCAGGTCGAGCGCGGCTTCGCCAACGTGCGCCTCGACTTGCTCTCGGGCGCGTAGAGCCCGCCCCCAACGGTACGGCGGTTGCCACGGCACGCCTGTTGCTACAGTCCGCGCCGCGGAACTGAGCAAAGGAGGCGAACGTGATGCGGACAGGGAGAGCGCGGACGGGGCGCATCGGCGCGGGTGCCGTGGCAGGGTGCGCCCTGCTGGTGGCCGGCGTCCTCATCGCCGGTTGCAAGAAAGACGAAGAGCCCGTGGTCTCGGAGTCCGAGACTGCGTACGGCGCGCCGACGCCGGAGGCAACCCCGGTGCCGACGGTGACGAGCGACATCGCGGCGGCGCAGCTGTCCGGCCCCGGTGGGGCGAGCGGCACCGTCACCTTCACCCAGGAAGCGGCCGGGGTGCACGTGGTGGCGCGGGTGCAGGGCGCGAAGCCCGGCAAGCACGGCTTCCACCTCCACGCCGGCGGCGTCTGCGAGGGCGACTTCAAGTCGGCCGGCGACCACTTCAACCCCACCAACGCGCCGCACGGCGATCCTGCCGCCGCCGAGCACCACGCCGGCGACTTCGGCAACATCGAGGTGACGGCTGACGGCACCGGCAACGCCGACTTCACCACCACCATGCTGAGCCTCGGCAACGGCGCCAACGACGCACTGGGGAAGGCGGTCATCCTCCACGAAGGTGTGGACGACTTCAAGACGCAGCCCTCGGGCGACGCCGGGGCGCGCATCGCCTGCGGCATCGTGCAGCGGGCGCAGGGGCAGGCGGTGGCTGACTCGACGCCGGCGCCGGCTGCAAGCGCCAGCTACTGAGCTCTTGAGCGTGTCGTAAACGGGGCGGCGGGTCCCTCGCCGCCCCCTGCTACACTGCTTTCGTGCGCATCAAGCGGGCCGAGAAGTACGGCTTCTGCGCCGGCGTCCGCATCGCCGACCGCAAGGTCAAGAAGTTCGCCGGGGCGGGCGGACGCGGCGCGATCCTCGGCCAGGTGGTGCACAACGAGCGGGTGGTTCACGAGATGGAGGAGCTGGGGGTGCGCACCGTCGAGGGTCTCGACGAGGTGACCTCCGGCACCATCGTCTTCTCCGCCCACGGCGTGCCGCCGTCGTTCCTGCACACGGCGCGGCGGCGCGGCCTGCAGGTGCTCGACACCACCTGCCCCTTCGTCTACGACGTGCACGACGACGCGCAGGCCGCCCTCGCGCAGGGGCTCCACCTCGCCTTCATCGGCGACCCGCGCCACCGCGAGATCATCGGCTACACCCACGACCTCGACCCCGGCTCGTACCACGTGGTGTCGACGGTGGAGGAGGCGCAGGCAGTCGACTGGTCGCGCTATCCCGGCGTACGCATCCTCTACCAGACGACGCTCAACGCCGAGGAGTACGAGGCGGTGGCGGCGGCGATCGAGGAAGCCGGCAGCAGTGTCTCGCGCACCGACACCATCTGCTACGCCACCAAGGAGAACCAGGAGGCGGCGCTGCTGCTGGCGCAGGACGCCGAGGTGCAGGCGATCCTCATCATCGGCGGCCGCAACAGCGCCAACACCCGCCACCTGTGGGAGATCTGCGCCCGCGTCAAGCCGAGCTACCTGGTGCACGGCCCCGAGGACCTGCAGGCCGAGTGGCTCGACGGCGTCGAGGTGCTGGGCGTCACCGCCGGCGCCTCCACCCCCGACTACCTCATCGACGAGGTGGAGGAGGCGGCGCAGGCGCTCCGCGGCGCGGCCGCGGTCGGCGCCCGGTGAGCCCGGCCTAGTGAGCCCCGCTTCGATGAGCGGCGCCGCCGGCGAGGGCGGCGCGCTGGAGCGGTTGCGGCGGCGCGCCCGCGGCGGCGGCGCGGTGATCGCGCTCGCCGAGCCGACCGACCCGCGGGTGCTCGAGGCGGCGTTGCGCGCGCGCGCCGAGGGCCTGTGCAAGCCGCTGCTGGTGGGCGACCCGGTGGCGATCGCCGCGGCGGCGGGGCGCGACCTCGACGGCATCGAGTGCGCCGATCCCGCGACGGATCCGCGGGCGCCGCGGCTCGCGGCGCTGCTCGCCGAGCGGCTCGCCGCGCGGGGTCTGCTCGCCGACGGCGCGGCGCAGCTCGCGCGCGATCCGCTGCACTTCGCGGCGCTGCTGGTCGGCGCCGGCGAGGCCGACGGCGCTGTGATGGGGGCCGTCGCCACCACCGCCGAGACCCTGCGCGCGGCACTGCGTGCGGTGGGGCCGCGGCCGGGGTTGTCGCTGGTCTCCTCCTGCTTCCTGATGAGCTTCCCGCCGCGCGCGGGCGAGCTCGCGGGCCGCGAGCTGATCTACAGCGACTGCGCCGTGGTGCCCGACCCCGCGCCCGAGCAGCTCGCCGACGTCGCCGAGGCGGCCGCCGAGAGCTGCCGCGTGCTGCTCGACGAGGAGCCGCGGGTGGCACTGCTGTCGTTCTCCACCAAGGGCAGCGCCGAGCACCCGCGGGTGGCGAAGGTGCGCGCGGCCCTCGCCGAGCTCGCCCGCCGGCGCGTACCCTTCGCCGTCGACGGCGAGCTGCAGGGCGACGCCGCGCTGGTGCCGGCGGTGGCGGCGAAGAAGGCGCCGGGCAGCGTCGTGGCCGGCGCCGCCAACGTCCTTGTCTTCCCCGACCTCGACGCCGGCAACATCGCCTACAAGCTCTCCGAGCGGCTCGGCGGCGCGCGCGCGGTCGGCCCGTTGCTGCAGGGGCTCGCGGCGCCGGTGCACGACCTCTCGCGCGGCTGCTCGAGCGACGACGTGCTCGACGTGATGGCGGTTGCCGCCATGCAGGCGCGCGCGGCGAAGGCGCGGCCGGCCGAATGAGCGCGTCCCCGCGGCGACGCCGGGCGCGCCCGCGGTGTAATCTCCCTGCACCATGAAGGTCCTCGTGGTGGGTGGCGGCGGCCGCGAGCACGCCCTCTGCTGGAAGCTGCGGCAGAGCCCGCTCATCACCGAGCTCTACTGCGCCCCCGGCAATCCCGGCATCGCCGAGGTGGCGGACCTGGTGCCCATCCAGGCCGAGGAGACCCATCAGCTCGCGAGCTTCGCGGCCGACCTCGGCATCGGCCTCACCGTCGTCGGCCCCGAGTTGCCGCTCTCGCTCGGTCTCGCCGACGAGCTCGCCAACCGCGGCCTGCCGGTGTTCGGGCCGACTCAGGCGGCCGCCGAGATCGAATCGAGCAAGGTGTTCGCCAAGCAGTTCATGAGCCGCCACGACATCCCCACCGCGGACTTCCACGTCGTCCACGAGCGCGGGGAGGCGGAGGCGGCCGCGAAGAAGCTAGGCCTGCCGGTAGTGCTCAAGGCCGACGGCCTCGCCGCCGGCAAGGGCGTGCTCATCCCGCGCGACGAGACGGAGCTCGCCGCCGCGCTCGACACCTTCTTCGCCGAGCGCCGCTTCGGCAGCAGCGGCGACCGCGTCGTCGTCGAGCGCTGCCTCGTCGGCGAGGAGATCACCTTCATGGTGCTCTCCGACGGCACCCGCGTGCTGCCGCTCGCCGCCTGCCGCGATTACAAACGCATCGGCGACGGCGATACCGGCCCCAACACCGGCGGCATGGGCGCGCACAGCCCGGCAGGCGCGCTCGAGCGCGACGTCGCCGCCGAGATCCTCGAGCGCGTCGTCCGCCCGGCGATCGACGGGCTCGCCGCCGAGAACCGCCCGCTGCGCGGCGTCCTCTACGCCGGCCTCATGCTCACCGCCGACGGGCCGCAGGTGCTGGAGTTCAACGCCCGCCTCGGCGACCCCGAGACGCAGGTGATGCTGCTGCGCCTCGAGGACGACCTGCTGCCGGTGCTGCAAGCCGGCGCCGCCGGCAACTTCGGCGTGGCGCGGCTGCAATGGCGCCACGAGGCCGCCGCCTGCGTGGTGCTGGCGAGCGCCGGCTACCCCGGTGTGCCCAACAAGGGCGAGCCGATCACCGGCATCGAAGCGGCGCGCGCGCTCGACGGCGTGCAGGTCTTCCACGCCGGCACCGCCCGCCGGGACGGCGAGCTGGTCACCGCCGGCGGCCGCGTGCTCAACGTCGCCGCCACCGGCATCGGCCTGCGCGACGCTCTCCGCCGCGCCTACGGCGCCGCCGCCCTCATCGACTGGCCGAGCAAGCTGATGCGCAAGGACATCGGCCGCGCCGCGCTCGAGCTCAGCGAGTCGCGCGCCTAGAGGGCAAGAGATCTCGGCTGGGCGGCCATGGCCTTCGACAACGACCTCCTGATCAGCTACGCCCACCTCGACGACGAGGCCCTGCTCGAGGGCCAACCGGGGTGGGTGACGGAGCTGCACCGGATCCTCGAGATCCGCGTCGGCCAGCTGCTCGGCCACAAGCCGCGCATCTGGCGCGACCCCAAGCTGCAGGGCAACGACTACTTCGCCGACACCATCCTCGCCGAGCGCCTCCCCAACGTGGCGGCGCTGCTGACGGTGCTGTCGCCGCGCTACGTGCAGTCGGAGTGGTGCGTGCGCGAGGTGGAGCGCTTCGTCCAGGAGAGCGAGAAGAGGGGCGGGCTGCGCATCGCCGACAAGGCGCGGGTGTTCAAGGTGGTGAAGACGCCGGTGCCGCTCGCCCGCCACCCGCAGCCGCTGCAGCCGCTGCTCGGCTACGAGTTCTTCGTCGTCGACCCGCAGACCGGGCGGGCGCGCGAGCTGTCGCAGGCCTTCGGTCCCGATGCCGAGCGCCAGTTCCTCACCCGCCTCGACGACCTCGCCTACGACATCTGCCAGCTGCTGCAGATGCTCGCTCCGGAGGGCACCGCCGCCGCGGCGGCGTCGGCGGAGCCGCGCGCCACCGTCTATCTCGCCGACACCAGCGCCGACTTGAAAGAAGAGCGCGAGTCGCTGCGGCGCGACCTGCTGCGCAACGGCTACCGCGTGCTCCCCGATCGGCCGCTGCCGCTGGTCGCCGGCGAGCTCGCGGGCTACGTCGAGGAGCAGCTCGCGGAGAGCGCGCTCTCCGTCCACCTCGTCGGCCGCGGCTACGGCGTGGTGCCCGACG
>DATNCU010000119.1:0-7404 GCA_035607145.1 Thermoanaerobaculia bacterium | reverse complement strand
CGTCGGGCCCCGCGACCCGCTCGAGGAGGGCCGTCCCTCGCCGCATCCATCGTAGACCGTCGGCTCGCCGTCCCGCGGTCGCCAACGCCTCGCCGTAGAGGGTCATCGCCATGGCGCGGTCGGCGCTCGTCTCGTCGGTCGCCGCCAGCACCGTGCGCCAAGCAGCCGCGGCGGCCCGCGACCGCTCCCGCGCCGTCGGCAAGGTGAGCGCCAGATCGAGCCGCGCGAGCCCCGCTTCGGGACTGTCGCTGCCGTAGTGCTCCGCGGTCAAGCGCAGCGCTTCCTTCAACGTGGTCCCGGCCTCGCGGGCTCGACCGCGCAGCAGCAGCACGTGGCCGAGGGCGCTCAAGTCCTCGGCGACGAAGACGTGCTTCGGTCCGAGGACGACCTGGTTGATGGCGAGCACCTCGCGCCGGAGGGCCTCGGCTTCCTCGAGCCGCTCGCGACGCAGCGCCAGCTCCGCCAGGTTGTTGAGCACCTCCGCGGTGAGACTGCTCCGCCGGCCGTAGGCTCGATCGTAGGCGGCGAGGGCGCGCTCGAAGTGGGCATTGGCGCCGTCGAGCTCGCCGCGGTCCTGAGCGAGGTTGCCGAGCAGGTTCTCGGCCGCGCCCTCCCCTTCCGGCAGGCTGATGCGGCGCGCGTCCTCCCGCGCCTTCTTTGCCGCGAGCTCGGCCTCTCCCGGCTGCGCCGAGCGCCGCAGCTCGATGGCGAGGCCGACGCGCAGCAGGACGGTGTCGGGATGGCGCGGCCCGAACGCCTCCTCGCCCAACGCCAGAGTCTCGCGGGCGAGCGCCAAGCCCTGCTGCTTCCTTTCCGGCATCTGCTCGAAGACGCGCCGCAACCCCATCTTGGCGTCGAGCCGCGCAACGGGAGTCTTCGCGAGCTCGCCGGCGCGCTCGTACTCCTTGGCCGCGAGCTCGAGATCGCCGTTGCGCAGCGCCACCTCTCCCGAGGCGGCCGCCAGCCGCGCCAACGTCTCGGGCGGCGCGGGAGCGGTCGCTGCCGCGCTCCGCGCCACCGAGAGCCACTGCTCCGCTTCGTTGAGCGGTGCCGACGTCCGCTTCACCGAGGCCTCGGCGAGCTCGACGGCAGTCGCCGCCACCTGCCGGGAGTCCCGGCTCGCAAAGCCGGCCTGCAACGATTCGCGCAGCGCCGCCTCGCCGGCGTCGTACTGCCGCATGCGCAGCAGGGCACGGCCGAGCTGCCGCTTGGCCTCGGCGATGCGGACCTGGTCCGCATCCGCCAGCTCGCGCGGGGCGTCGAGCAGCGCGCCGGCGTCCTCGCAGCCATCCAGCCCGTCGAGCGCGTCGAGGGTTCGTGGCGCCTCACGGACGGCCGCGGCGCCGCCGCCCGACAGCGCTTTGACCACCTCGGCCAGGTCGTCGCGCCGCTCCGCGTAGCACGCCATCCGCCGATCGAGCATTCCAGCCGACTGCGCTCCGGCGACGCTGGCCTGGCAGGCGTCGATCCTGCCGCCGGCGATGCCGGCCGCGTACTTGTCGAGCCGCCGGGCGACCCGGCGCCAGACCTCGTCGGAGTAGCCGAGGCCGGAGCTCCCGAAGACGGCGGCGAGTCGCGCACGCGCGGCGTCGCCCCACACCGGGCGAAGGTCGCGGTCGAGATCGCGGCAGCGGCCCGCGCCCTGGCCGAGGATGCCCAGGCGCACCAGCCCCAGCGTGAGCAGCAGAGCGACGACCGCCGCCGCCGCCAGGATCGCCGCCCGGCGCCGTCGCATCAGCTTGCGCGCGCGGTGGACGAGCGAGTCCGGCCGCGCCAGGAGCGGCCGGTGGTGGAGGTGATTGTCGAGGTCGGCCGCGAGCTCGGCCGCGGAGGCGTAGCGGCGAGCCGGGTCCTTGCGCAGGGCGGTCAGCACGATGGTGTCGAGGTCGCCGTGCAGCTCGCGGCGTAGCGCCGCCGCCCGGGTCGCCCGCGCGAGGGCGATCTCCTCCGCCGTCGGCTCGCCTTCGCGACGCAGGAACGGCGCTCGGCTCGGTGGCTCGGGCTCCTGGTCGCAGATGGCCGCCTCGATCTCGCGCGGCCGGTCGCTGCCGAGCCGGTAGGGGCTGCGCCCGGCGAGGAGCCCGTAGAGCAGGACGCCGAGCGAGTAGACGTCGCTCGCGGTGGTGACCTGCTCGCCGCACACCTGCTCGGGGCTTGCCCAGCGCGGCGTCATCACGCGCGCGCCGGTACGGGTGACGCCGGCTGCCAGCTCCGGCTCCGGCGCGAGCTGCTTGGCGATGCCGAAGTCGAGCAGCTTGGGCTCGCCGGCCGGGGTGACCAGGATGTTGGCCGGCTTGAGGTCGCGGTGGACGAGGAGGTTCTGATGCGCGTGCTGGACGGCGTCGCAGACCCGCCGGAAGAGCCGCAGCCGGTCGGCGGTCGGCAGCTGACGCGCGTCGCAGTACTCGTCGATCGGCACTCCGCTCACCAGCTCCATGACCAGGAACGGGCGGCCGTCCGGCGTCGTGCCGCCATCGTAGAGGCGAGCGATGCCGGGGTGCTCGAGGCGCGCCAGGATCTGCCGTTCGGCGAGGAAGCGCTGCAGCGCCGCCGCGTTGCCGATGCCGCTGCGCAGGACCTTGACCGCGACCTGCCGCTCGTAGGCGTTGTCGTCGCGCTCGGCGAGGTAGACCGTGCCCATGCCGCCGCTGCCGATCTCGCGCAACAGGCGGTAGGGGCCCAGATGCGACGGTGGCGGCTCCGCGCCGGGCTCGATCTCGAGCAGCTCCAGCGGCACGGTCAGCGGGCGGGCGAGGAAGTTGTCCGCGCTCTCGTCGGCGGCGAGCAAGCGCTCCACGTCGCGGAAGAGCTCGTCGTCGCCCGCGCAAGCGGTGCGCACGAACGCCGACCGTTCCTCGCGCGGGCGCTCGAGCGCCGCCGCGAACACCGCGTCGAGCTGCTCGAAGCGGACGCGCGCGTTCATGCGCCGCCTTCCTGGGGCCGCAGCGCGTCGAAGAGCCAGGCACGGGCGCGGCGCCACTCGCGGCCGACGGTCTCCACCGAGACGCCGAGCTGCCCCGCCGTCTCCTCGATCGACATGCCGGCGAAGAAGCGCAGCTCGACGACCGCCACCTTGCGCGGGTCGAGCGCCTCGAGGCGATCGAGCGCCGAGTCGAGCGCGACGAGGTCGGTCGACTGGTCGAGACCGAGCTCGCCGCGCTCCTCAATCTCGTGGAGGGTCACCTGGCGCAGGTTGCCGCCGCGCTTGGCGCGGTTCCGTTCGCGGGCGTGGTCGACGAGGATGCGGCGCATGAGGTGGGCGGCGAAGGCGTAGAAGTGGTCGCGGCTGGGCCAGTGGAAGTCCGCCTCGCGGTTGAGCCTCAAGTAGGCCTCGTGCACGATCGCGGTCGCTTCCGTATAACGGCCGCGCTCGCCACGCAGCTGCCGGGCGGCGATACGGCGCAGCTCGTCGTAGACCAGCGGCAGCACGCGCTCGGCGGCCTCGCGGTCGCCGGCGCTCCAACGCTGCAACAGCTCGGTCACCGTCGCCGAGCGCGGCTTGTCCGCCATGCCGGAGACAGTACACGGCGAGCGGCAGTGGCAGCGAGGTCTTTCTAAAGAACGCGCCCGGCCCGGAGCGTCCCGGGCCGGGCCTTGTGAGCAGAAACCGTTTACATGTCGAACTTCACGTCGACCCAGAAGTTGCTGCAGCTGCCGCCGGTGGGGAATTGGTTGCCGGCGACCCAGTAGCCCGAGTGCGCGGTGAGCGGTCCGTTGGTGATGCCGCCGCCGATGCCGCAGCCGGTCTTCGACTGCTGCGTGTTGGTATTGACCCACACGCGGTAGCGCGTGTTGGCGTAGACGAACACCGGTTGATCGAGGGTGACCCAGCACCAGCCGCCACCGGAGCAGCTCGCCGACTTCGCCGCCATCGTGGCGCCCCAATCGGTCGACAGGCGGAGCGTGTTGGTGCCGGTCTCACCCGCCGCGCGATGGAACCCGAGCTTGGTGATGTAGCCGTCCTTCGAGGCGCTGAACTGCGTCCCCACCGAATACACCACGCCGCCGGTGGGGAGGTTGTCGGCCGGGGTCCCGCTGTTGAACATGTCGGCATTGCAGATCAAAGAGCGCGAGGCGAGGTAGCCGAGGTCGGTGTTGGTGCCGCCGAAGCGGACGTTGACCGTGTTCCACGTTCCGGTCTTCCAGCCGCTGTTGGGCGTGTAGCCGAAACCGTGCACGCCGTTGCCCACGCCGGCGGCGACCAGGTCCGCGCGGTAGGCATTGGCCGCCACCGTCGCCACCTTGCTGTAGTTGCGGTAGATGTCGACGTTGATCGGGGTGTTGGGGACGACGGCGTCGTAGGCCCAGCCGTCGATGGAGCGGCAGTTGATGTGGTCGACCCAACCTCCGTAGGCGGGGTTCCAGGGCAAGGCCGTCCCGATCGTCACCGACCGCTGGCCGCTGCTGTCGGTCACCACCAGGTGCACGTTGTATTGGCTGGCCGCGTTGTAGAGATGGGTGACGTTCCAACCCCGGTCGGTCATACCGTCGCCGAAGTCCCAGAAGTAGTCGGTGATGTAGGTGTCGTCGGTGCTGCCGCTGGCGTTGAAGGTGCAGGTGCGACCGGAGCAGGACACCGTCATGCGAGGGTAGGGAGGGGCGAGGGTGTTGCGCGTGCGGTAGCGCTCGGTCGCGAAGACCCGCATGAGCATCGACTGCGCTTCCCGGTGCGTGGCGTCGCCGAGGGGCACGTTGTACGTCGGGTGGTTGATGCCGGGATCGGAGTAGTAGGGGACGCGGTTGCAGACGGCGCCGAAGACGGCGGTGCTGCAGGGCGGGTAGGGAAGGTTGGCGTCACTGGGGTTGTTGGTGTCACGGCAGGCGCAGCCCATGACCGTCGACCTCCACACGCCGTCGCGGTCCTGGAACACGTACCCGCGGCCGTTGGGGAGGAGGTCCTGCGGAGTAGTAGCCGGGCGGTCGTGGCGCAGACCGTGGTTGTGGCCGATCTCGTGCGCCACCGTGAAGTCGAGCGCGCCGCAGCCGCTGCGCACGGCGCTGAAGGCGCGGTCGCCCATGTCTTCGCCGTAAGTGCCCAGGGCGGAGCCGAAGGTGCCGTTCTCGGGCAGGTTGGCGTAACCGCAATAAGCGTTCTCGTCCCAACCCTGCGGAATGATCGCCGCCACGATGTCGGCGCCGTAGGCGTCGCGCAACGCCGCCGCCTCGGGCCCGCGCGCGGGAGTGCCGCCGGGACCGCCGGTGAGCCAGGCGAGGGTGTCGAGGATGCCGTTGGCCGGCACGGAGTCCGTTTCCACCGGCTCGATGAGCGGCACCATGCCGAGGAAGCCGTAGCGGGCGTCGACGACGCTGTTGTTGAAGATGGCGTTGGCGGTGGCGATCGAGTCCTGGGCGAAGTTGCGGGCGGCGGTCTCTTGTTCTGGATGGAGCCGGAAGAACGCCGGAACAGCTCCAGCCTGGCTCGAGGTCCGGGCGGGATAGACGAAGAGGACGTCGACGGTGCGGGTGGAGACGGGGTCCTTCTCCCACGAGTCGTCCCACGAGCCCACCTCGGGCGCCTGCTTGGGAGTCAGCCAGTGCTGCGCCTCGTCGGCGGGCGCGTCGGCCGCACTGCCCAGCCCGCAGGAGGGCGGCGTCAGCTTGTCGTCGAGCCGCACCAGGCGCTGGCCCACCTCGGGCCCACCGGCGATGCGGTAGCGCTCGCCGGCAAAGCTCATGTCGCCGGTGAGGCGGTCGCCGTGGAAGCCGAGGTAGATGTAGCCGGCCGGGCCGCCCTCGTCGCCGACGGGGCGCAGGGTGCCGAACCAGCTCTTCCAGTCGGCCTGGTAGGCGTCGAAGCGCGTGCGCACCGCCTCCAGCATCGGGTGACCGGGAAGGTCGATGAGCAGCGTTTGCGGGTTCTTGGCGACCACCCGCGGGTTGACCCGGATGAGCAGCTCCTCGGCGGCGTCGAACACCAGCGGCTCGTCGAGCGCCTTCGGCGCCGCCTTCTCGATCTCGTAGAGACGCTTAGGAGGGGAATCGCCCCCCGGAGGAGCGGCGGCCGCGCTTCCGGCGACCGCGGTGGCAGCGAGCAACGCGATGAGACAGCTTCTCGACGGCAAACGCATCTCTCTACCTCCTGTTTTTTCGGGGGCCGGGTTGGTTGGCAGGTGGCCCACCCAAATCAGGCATGCGCGTTTTCGCCGCCAAACCCGGCACGGCCGGCGCGCGTGGTTGGCAACTGCGCGGCGATGCGGCGCAGCTGGTCGAGGAAAGGGTCCCGCCCGAGGGCGGGACCCCGTGCCGCACCGACTACATGTCGAACTTCACGTCGACGAAGAAATTGCTGCAGCTGCCGCCGGTCGGGAAGGTGTTGCCCGCCACCCAGTAGCCCGAATGCGCGGTGAGCGGAGCGTTGGTGATGCCGCCGCCGATGCCGCAGCCGGTCTTCGACTGCTGCGTGTTGGTGTTGACCCACACGCGGTAGCGCGTGTTGGCGTAGATGAACACCGGTTGATCGAGGGTCACCCAGCACCAGCCCTCCCAGCTGCAGCTCGCCGACTTCGACGCCAGCGTGCCGCCCCAGTCGGTCGACAGACGGAGCGTGTTGGTACCGGTCTCACCGGCCGCGCGGTGGAACCCGAGCCTGGTGACGTAACCATCGCTCGTCGAGCTGAACTGCGTGCCTACCGAATAGACCTGGCCGCCGGTCGAGAGGTTGTCGGTCGGCGTCCCGCTTCTGAACATGTCGGCGTTGCAGATGAAGCTGCGCGAGGCGAGATAGCCGAGGTCGGTGTTCGTGCCGCCGAAGCGGACGCTGGCGGTATTCCACGTTCCGGTCTTCCAGCTGCTGCTGGGCGTATAGGCGAAGCCGTGCGCGCCGTTGCCCTTGCCGGCGTTGACCAGGTCCTGGCGGTAGATGTTGGCCAGCACCGTCGACGCCTTGGTCCCGTTGCGGAAGATGTCGACGTTGATCGGAGTGTTGGGGACGACGGAGTCCCAGGCCCAGCCGTCGATGGAGCGGCAGTTGATGTGGTCGACCCAACCTTCGTACGAAGGGTTCCACGGCGAGGCTGAGCCCGTCGTCACCGTCCGCTGCCCCTGGCTGTCGGTCACCACCAGGTGGATGCGGCGGAACCCGGCGGAGTTGTAGGAGTGGGGGACGCTGAAACCCCTGTCGATCGAACCGTCGCCGAAGTCCCAGTAGTAGTCGGCGATGTAGGTGTTGTCGCTGCTGCCGCTGGCGCTGAAGGTGCACGAGAGGCCGGAGCAGGTCACGGTCATGCGGGCGGTGGGAGCGACGTTGGTGCTGCGCGTGCGGTAGCGCTCGGTCGTGAAGACGCGATTGAGCATCGCGTAGGCTTCGTTGCGCCCGGGATCGTTCGCAGTGGGGCGCGTGCCGGTGGGCTGTGCCCCGGGGTCGTTGGGCGGCCACAGGATGTCGGGGTTCGAGAAGTGGGGGAT
>DATNCU010000113.1:0-3115 GCA_035607145.1 Thermoanaerobaculia bacterium | reverse complement strand
CTTGGACCGTGTTCACCTGCGGACCGAGCGGCTCTTCCACGGCTCATGCACTGCCTCTTCCGCGGATCGGTGCACGAGCTCGCTGGACGGTGCCGGCGAGAGTTCGGCTAGCCGTACGCCGGCGCGAAGCCGCGGCGGCGTAGCAGGCGGGCGATGCGGCGACTCGACAGAGCCTCCGGCGTCCCGCCCCAGCGGTTGATTGTCGACTCGCGGTCGGCGCCGGCGTCGAGGAGCATGTCGATGATGGCTTCGTAATCGCCGTCGGCGCGACGGCAGTTGGCGGAGCCGTGCGCCGCCCAGCCGAGCGGCGAGCTGCCGAACTGCTTGTCGCGCGGGTCGACCGGCGCGCCGAGCGACAGCAGCAGCTTCACCATCGCCACGTTGCCGTGCCATGCCGCGTGGTGGAGCGGCGTGCCGCCCCACGGGCCTTCCCACCTCAAGTCGAAGCCGAGGGCGTGCATCAGGCGTACGGCGTCTTCGCTCCTGACGTCGGCGGCCACGAGGGCGTGCTTGTCGTCGTCGCCGAAGCGCTCGACGAGGCCCGGATCGGCCGCCAGCAAGGCACGCGCCTTCGTCTCGTCGGCGGCGAGGCAGGCGCCGAGGAACTCGTCGACCGGCTCGAGCCGCGTCGGATCGGCTCCGCGCTCGCGTAGGAAGTCGGCGACCGCGACGTTTCCGCTGCGCACCGCCAGCACGAACGGCGTGCGGCCGTCGGCGCGCGGGGCGTCGACCGTCGCGCCGTGGGCCACGAGCATCTCGGCCAGCGCGGCCGTGCGCGTGTTCTCGGCGACGCGATGGAGCGGCGTCTCCTCGCGTTCCGTGCTGGTGACGTTGGGATCGGCACCGTGCTCGAGCAGCCAGCGCATGCCCACGTGCGCGGTGGCCGCGCGCGGGCTCCCCTCCGGGTGGCCGGCGAGGAAGTAGAGCGGTGTGTTCCCCCAGTGCGAGTGGCGGCTCGAGAAGTCGGCGCCGTGCGCCGCGAGCAGCTCCAGGCACTCGCGATGGTCGAGCTCTGCGGAGTGGTAGATCGACTCCCCGTCGTTGGGGTCGGCGCCGCGCTCGAGCAACAGCTTTACCAGCGGCCGGTTGTCGGCGGCGCAGGCGAAGTAGAGCGCAGGGATCTTGCTGTTCGGGTCCCCGTCGTGGAGCATGAACTCGTTCGGCGAGGCGCCGCGATCGAGCAGCAGCTCGGCGCAGCGCAGGGTGCCCTGCGCGCGCTCAGGCGACTCGGCCTGCAGCGGCGAGGCGCAGGCGTGGAGCAGCGGCGTGGCGCCGTCCGCGGCGTGCGGCGCACTCAGCAAAGTGGGGAAGGCGTCGAGCAGGCGGGCGAGCGCCTCGGGCTCGCCGGCGGCGGCAGCGGCGAAGGGGCTCGAGCGCGCCACTTCGGGCCACCGGCGCAGCACGCGCTCGGCGGCCCGCGATCGGCCGTGGCGGAGGGCGCGCAGGAAGAGCTCGGCGCGGGCCGCCAGCGCCACCGCACCCGGCGGCAAGCTCGGCGGGAGGTCCATCACTTGACGAACGCGTCTCCCCATGCTGCCTGATCACACGCAACACTTCCGTCTGAACTGTCCGCTTCCAGTTTCAGTATCCGCGCACCGTTTAGAGCGAGCGAGACGGGCTTTGCTGGCATATCCATCCTGCAAGTGCCACTATCAAACCTCATCACGCCATCAACATAAACCCTCAGAATGACACTGCCGTGACAGGTGTCGGGAACTGGCGTCTGACCGGCTACGCCGACCTGAGCTTCAAATTTCGAGTAGCGGCGATCCAGCTCATACTCGATGCTGGCAGTCTGTCCCTGGTGGCCAATCAAGAAAACCAATCCTCTAGTGTATGAGTCCCGACCTATCCTGATGCTTTTGGGCGCTCAATCGACTCTGTCTCTATAGAGCCTGTCATTGTAGATGTTGTACATCGAATTAGGTCGTATCGCCAAGTCTGAGAGGTACTCTAGGTGAGGCTCCCTAACTGAGCCCTGCGTCGGTTGTGGGGAAGCGCCTGTCGCCGTCGTCGCAGGGGCCGAACAGCCCTTGATAACCGTCAGGCTGGCAAGTCCGACTAGGGCCACGACGACGGCGACACCGCCGAGTGCCCAAGCCCACAACTTTCCGCGCCTGCCGCCCACCGCCCCGCCGCGCGGTCTCGCCCGCTCCGCCGGCAGGTATTTCGCCAGCTGGGCGCTCAGGCGATCGATGTCGTGGTGGAAGTCGGGGTCCGGCCGGACTTGGATACCGTTGCGGAACGCCAGGTTCGCCAGCGGCGCCGGAAGGTCGACGGCGCGCGGCATGGGCGCGTTCTCCACCAGCACCGGGATCACCGGGATGCCGCGCTGCAACGCCGCGGCGATCTCGACGTGGACGAAGTCGTTGAGGTCGTCGATCCGTCGCCCGCCGTCCTCGCCGGTGGCGCGCAGCCACTCCCTGCCGATCACCGCGAGCAGCACCGAGCACCCGCCGACGGCCTCGGCAATGGCGGCGCGGAAGTCGCGGCCGAGGGGGATCGACTCGACGTCCTTGAAGAGATGTTCGGCGCCCAGCCGCGCCCGTAGCGCGTCGGAGATCCTGCCGGTGACGTCCGAGGAGTCGGTCCGCCGGTAGGAGACGAAGACGTCGCTCACGGCAGCGCCGTGGACCAGACGCTGCCGCCGCCGAAGCCGGCGTAGAGGCGGGCCGGCGAGCCCGGCTCGATGGCGAGCGCGCGCACGTCGACGTTGGCGAGCGCGCCGTTGATCTGCTTCCAGCTGGCGCCGCCGTCAGTGCTGCGGTAGACGCCCTCGAAAGCGCCGGCATAGACGTCGCCGTTGGGGGCGACGACGACCGCCTCGACGTCGTCTTCCTTCAAGCTCGCGCCGGTGCGCCGCCAGCTGTCGCCGCCGTCGGTGCTCTGGAAGAGGCCGTGCTCGGTGGCGGCGTAGAGCGCCGCCGCATTGCTCGAGCTCACCGCCAGCTGCCGCACCTCGCCGCCCGGCAGGCCCGACGAGGCGTTGCTCCAGCTGTTGCCGCCGTCGCGGGTGCGGTAGATGCCTTCCTTGCCGATAACGGCATAGACGGTCTTCGCCGCCGGCGAGAGCAGCAGCGCCACGGACTCTTCGGGGAGACCGTTGCCCGCCGGC
>DATNCU010000097.1:0-3215 GCA_035607145.1 Thermoanaerobaculia bacterium | reverse complement strand
TCGATCTGGGAGCTCGGCCGCGCCGCCGTGGTGGCGATGAACAAGTGGGACCTGCTCGACGACGAGGGGCGGCGGCGGCTGGAGGAGCAGTGGCCGCGCCTCCAGGAGCTGCTCGCCGAGCCGCCGCGGGTCAACGTCTCGGCGACCACCGGCCGCGGTGTCGCCAAAGTACTGCCGACCGTAGTGCAGGCCCTCGCCGGCTTCCACGCCCGGCTCGGCACCGGCGAGATCAACCGCCTCTTCGAGCAGGCCGCCCGCGCCCACGGCGCCCCCGCTCGCGACGGCAAGGAGTGGAAGCTCTACTACGCCACCCAGGTGGGGGACGGTCCGCCGACCTTCATGCTCTTCGCGAACCGTACCCTGCCGAGGAACGACCCCTACCGCCGCTACCTCGCCAACCGGGTCCGGGAGGCCCTCGGGCTCTGGGGGGTGCCGGTGCGGCTCGTCATCCGCCGCCGCAAGGACTAGGACCGAATCCCTCGCGCGTTGCCTTAGATGTGATACTTTCAACCAAGCTTCCGTATTCGGTTGATCGTTGATCATTCAGGATCACTCTGGGGGGCTTCGCGTTGGCGGCATCTCGCGACGGAGGCAAGACCAAGGCCTATCTGGTGGATCGTGTCTACGACCGCCACGGCGCGCTCACCAAGCAGGAGGCCGCTCAAGTGGTGGACGAGGTGTTCCGCACCATGAAGGCGGCCCTGCTCGACGGCCGGCCGGTGCGCGTCCAGAACTTCGGCGTCTTCGAGATCGTCGCCCGCGCCGGCCGCGCCGGCATCAACCCCACCGACGGCCAGCCGCTCTTCATCCCGCCCCACAAGGGCTTGCAGTTCCGCCCCAGCAAGCAGATGCGGCACCAGGTCGAGCGGCCGCGGCGCCGTAGCGACCAGTAAGCGGCGGACCGACCGGCGTGGGCAAGAAGCTCTTCTACCGCATCGGCGAGGCCTGCAAGCAGCTCGACATCCAGCCCTACGTGCTGCGCTACTGGGAAACCGAGTTCCCGGTGCTCAGCCCGCGCAAGAGCAAGGCGGGCCAGCGGGTGTATTCGGAGGAGGAGCTGCAGCTCATCCAGCGCATCAAGCAGCTCCTCTACGAGGAGGGCTACACCATCGCCGGGGCGAAGAAGAAGCTCGAGGCCGAGCTCGCCAACGGCAGGCTGCCGGCCATCGAGCTCGACGGCGACGAGGAGCCGGGCGACTCAGACGACGTCGAGGAGCGCGAGGCCGCACCGGCTCCCCGCGTCGCGCCAGAGGCCGCCGCAGCCCCGGCGCATCGCCTTGACACCGAGGCGGCGCAGCAGGTAGAAAAGTTCCGGACGGGGGTCCGGGAAGCGCTGGCCCAAGCGCGCGAGATCCTGCAGCTGCTGCCCTGAGCTTGCCTTGAGATCAGGGCCGGCCTCCATCCTCGGTCGGGACGTAGCGCAGCCTGGTAGCGTACCTGAATGGGGTTCAGGTGGTCGTGAGTTCAAATCTCACCGTCCCGACCATTCTCCTTCCTCTCCGCCCGCGCCGGTGAGGCGACGGCGCCCTTGAGCGAGCCGGCCGCCCCCGAGACGAGCGAGGCCGCCGCTCAGGATTCGCTCGACGTCGAGCCGGCGGCCGCCGTCGCAGACGACCCTGGCGGGCCGGGCGACGTCGACTCGCGGCCCGAGACCTCCGCTGCCTGGGTGCTGCTGACGCCATTGCTGCCCTGGCTGGTGGCGCTCCCTGGCGGTCCGTGGCTGCTGCCGCTCGCGGCGCCGCTCACCGTCTACCCGGCATTCGCCGCGCGGGTGAAGGCGCGCCGGTACGGCCGAGCCTGGCTGCTGGCGATGGCCTGGGCGGCGCTGCTCAGCGTCGGCGTCATCACCCTCGTCGCCGTGCGACCGCTGCTGGCGGCGAACGGCATCGTCCACGGCCAGGCCTACAAGGCCGAGATGGTGCAGTGGGTGGCGACCGGCACCGGCAAGGAGACCACGCCCGCGCAGTTCGTACCCGAGCACCTGCTGCACCTCGGCGCCTTTCTGGTGCTGACCACGGTGAGCGCCGGCTACCTCGGCCTCGCGCTCGGCGCCTTCCTGATGGCCTACATGAGCTACTTCGTCGGCTCACTGGCGCTGGCGAGCAGCCGGCCGGTGGTGGCCGGCCTCGCGGCGTGGGTACCCTGGTCGGTGATCCGCGTCATGGCCTTCGTGCTCCTGGGGGTGCTGCTGGCGCGGCCGCTGCTGATGCGGCAACGCTGGCCATTCGGGCGCCGCGAGGCGTGGCTCTTCGCGCTCGCCTTCGCCGGCATCGCCGCCGACATCGCGCTCAAGACGGTGCTGGCGCCGCGCTGGGGCTTGCTGCTGCGCGATCTGCTGATCCGCTGAGCCCGGTTATACTGCCACCGAGCGGATGCGCGACATGAAAGTGATCGAAGGCGCCCTGCGGGGCGAGGGACGGCGCTTCGGCGTCGCCGCGTCGCGTTTCAACGGCACCCTCGTCGATCAGCTGCTCGGCGGCGCCGTCGACTGTCTGCAGCGCCACGGTGTCGCCGGCGAGGCGATCGAGGTGGTGCGCGTGCCGGGTGCCTGGGAGCTGCCGGTGGCGCTCGACTGGCTGGCGACGAGCGGCCGCTTCCACGCCCTCGTCGCCCTCGGCGTCGTGCTGCGCGGCGACACCCCGCACTTCGACTACATCTGCGGCGAGTGCAGCCGCGGCATCGCGCGGGTGACCGAGAAGCACGGCGTCCCGGTCGCCTTCGGCGTGCTCACCTGCGACACCGTCGAGCAGGCGGCCGCGCGGGCAGGCGGCAAGGCCGGCAACAAGGGGTGGGAGGCGGCCCTCGCGGCGCTGGAGATGGCCGACCTGCGCGCCCGCCTGACCGCCGCCGATTGACCATGAGCCGCGGGGCGGGCAGCGGAGAGACGCGCGCCAGGGAGCCGCGCAGCCGGGGCGCGAGCAAGCGCCGCGCCGGCCGCGAGATGGCGCTGCAGATGCTCTACCAGCGGGAGATGGGCAATTCCACCACGCCGCAGGTGCTGCACCACTACAACCCGGTCGACCTGCTCGAGGCCGTGCGCGACGAGCCGCAGGAAGACACGCTGGTGACGATCTCGGGCCAGCCGACGCAGATGCGCGAGGCGCTCGCCTACGCGCACCGGCTGGTCGAGGGCGCCGCCGGCCACCTGGGCGAGCTCGACGAGCTGATCCGCGAGCAGGCCGAGCACTGGCGTCTCGAGCGCATGTCGGCGGTCG
>DATNCU010000088.1:0-2389 GCA_035607145.1 Thermoanaerobaculia bacterium | reverse complement strand
CCGAACCGCCGCACGCTCCACACCACCAGCGCCGCCACCCAGGCGAGGTCGCGCAGCAGGTGCGCGGGCACGAACCAAAGGCCGGCGGGGTCGTGAAATCGCCAGGCCGCCTCGGCACCAGCAACGGCGCGGTCGAGCGTCAACGCGGCGAGGAGGAGCCCCGCCAGCGTCGCGGCCGGGCGCGCATCGCCGCCGGCGATCCCCACCGCCGCGGCGACGAGCGCTGCGATCAGCATCGCCGCCATCGCCGGCACGTGCGCGATCATGCGCATGCCGGAGACGTCGTCGCCGCCGCTGCGATCGCGGTGCTTGGCGACCAGGTCGAGCCGGCCGTAGCCGACGCCGTACTGCTGGCGCAGGTAGGCGCCGAGCCCGCCGCGCCAGCGGTGGAGGCTCTTCGCCTCGCGGCAGAAGACCAGCCGCCACCCGGCGGCGACGAGGCGGTAGGAGAGGTCGTTGTCGTAGCCGTAGCCGAGCGACTCGTCGAGCCCGCCGACGGCATGCAGCGCCTCGGCGCGCCAGGCGACGTTGCCGGTGCAGGCGTGGCCGAGGCCGGCGCCGCGCAAGCGGCTGTAGCGCAGCTCGAGGTCGAGCCCCATGGCGCGCGCCCACAGCGAGCCGTCGCGCGGCGTCTCGTAGTAGCCCTGCGCCGCGGCGACGCCCGGCGCCGCGAGCGCGGCGACGAGCGTGCGCATCCAGCCGGGGCGCAGCACCACGTCCTGGTCGACCTGGCAGACGATCGGGTGCGACGCCACCCGCAGGCCGAGGTTGATCGCCGCCGACGCGCCGCGGCCGGCGCCGGCGAGCAGCCGGATCCGCCCGCCGGCCGCGTAGCGCTGGAGGATCGCCGCCGAGCCGTCGCGCGAGCCGTCGTCGACGGCGATCACCTCGAAGGGGCGGCCGTCGGCCTGCGCGAGGATCGCGTCGAGCACCTCGCCGAGGTGCCGCTCGCCGTCGTAGACCGGCACCACGAAGCTGACGCCGAGCTCGCTCGTGGGCTCCATGGCGCTCACGCCGGGCGGGCGGCGGTGACAGCGGCGGCGGCGGCAACGCGCCGCGGCGCCGAGGCGACGGCCTCGCCGTAGAGCCGCTCGAGCTGCGCGCAGACCGCCTCGGCGCTGAACTGCGCACGCACTCGCGAGGCCGCGACGGCAACTTCGGTACGCCACCGCTCGGCGTCGGCGAGCACCTCGCGCAACGCCGCCGCCAGACTCTCCGCGTCGCTCGGCGGCACGCGGAGACCGCCGCCCACCTCGGCGATCACCTCGCCGCAGCCGTGGTCGTCGCTCACCACCACCGGCGTGCCGCAGAGCAGCGCCTCGAGCGGCACGAGGCCGAAGGCCTCGTCGCGCGACGGGTAGACGACGACGTCGGCGTCGGCGAGCGCCGCCAGCCGTTCTTCGCCGCGCAGCAAGCCGGTGAAGATCGTGGTGCCCTCGACGCCCAGCTCCCGCGCGCGCCGGCGCAGCGCGGCGCCGATGCCGCGGTCGTTGCCCGCGATCACCAGCCGCGCCCCGGGCAGCGCCGCGCGCGCGAAGGCCTCGACCAGCACGTCGACGCCCTTGCGCGGCGTCAGCATGCCGAGATAGAGCACCACCGGCGCCGCGCCCAGCCCCCAGCGCGCGCGGAAGGCACCGGGCGCTGGCGGCGACGCCAGCTCGTCGAGGTCGAGCGGGTTCGGCAGCAGCCGCACCTTCGCCGCCGGCACACCCATCGCGAGCAGCTGCCGGCGCTCGGCCTCGCTCACCGCCGACACCAGCGCCGCCTTCGGCAGCACGGCGCGGCCGAGGGTGTGGTCGAACAGCCACTTCGCGGCCAGCCGTCGTTCGATGCGCGGCGCCGTGCCGTTGGGCGTCAGCACGTACGGCACGCCGGCGCGCGACAGCGCGCGGGCGGCGATCGCTCCCGGCAGGTGGTGGCAGCCGTGCAGGTGAGCGACGTCGATCGCGGGCGCGATTCGGCGCAGCCAGGCGCCGAGCCCGCGCGGCATGAACCACTGCAGCCGGTAGGCGGCGCGGTTGGAGACGTTGCGGAAGACGTGCACCTCGACGCCCGCATCGGACGAGCTCGCCGCGGCCGCCGGGAGCCGCGACTCGGCGTCGCACGCGTCGGTGGTGGCGACGAGCACGCGGTGCCCGCGCTTCGCCAGCCCGCGCGTCAGCGCGGTGACGACGCGGGGGATGCCGCCGTAGGCCCACGCCTCCCCGTAGTAGGGCGCGACGTGCAGCACGCGCAGCGCTGCCATGGTGGGTCCATCGTACCGCCAGCGCCCTGGTGGCCGCTGCGAAACGCGCGGCCGCGGGCTCTCGGGGTCGCTGGTAGAGTCGCCCCCATCATGGCGAAGCGACGACGGGGCCGGCCGCGGGCCGCCGCACGCCGCTCCGCTCCC
>DATNCU010000084.1:0-2113 GCA_035607145.1 Thermoanaerobaculia bacterium | reverse complement strand
TCGGTCATCAGCTTGTGGCGCGGGTTGGTGGTGAGCACCACCGTCGGCTCGATGAACCAGCCCTTGCTGTCGTCGGCGCCGCCGCCGAGGACCACCTCGGCGTCGCCGCTGCTCCGTGCATGGTCGATGTAGCCGGTGATGCCGGCGAACGACTTGGCGTCGATCACCGCGCCCATGAAGTTGCCGAAGTCGCGCGGGTCGCCGACCTTGATCGCGGCGAGGTCCGCCGCCATCCGATCGCGCACCTCGTTCCATAGCGAGCGCGGCACGTAGGCGCGCGACGCCGCCGAGCACTTCTGCCCCTGGTACTCGAAGGCGCCGCGCACGAGCGCCGTCGCGAGCGCCGCGGCATCCGCGCTCGGGTGAGCGAAGACGAAGTCCTTGCCGCCGGTCTCGCCGACGATGCGCGGGTAGGAGCGGTACTTCGGCAGGTTGTTCGCGATCGTCCGCCACATGCCGTGGAAGGTCGACGTCGAGCCGGTGAAGTGCAGCCCGGCGAAGTCCTGGTGCGCGAACACCGGGTCGCCCACCTTGGCGCCGCTGCCGGGCACGAAGTTGACGACGCCCGGCGGCAGGCCAGCGTCCTCGAGCAGCTTGAGCAGGTAGTAGTTCGAGACGATCGACGTCGACGCCGGCTTCCACAACACGGTGTTGCCCATCAGCGCTGGCGCCGTCGGCAGGTTGCCGCCGATGGAGGTGAAGTTGAACGGCGTCACCGCGAAGACGAAGCCCTCGAGCGGCCGGTACTCGACGTAGTTCCACTGCCCGCGCGGCGAGATCGGCTGCTCGGCGTAGATCGCCCGCATGTAGGCGGCGTTGAAGCGCCAGAAGTCGATGAGCTCGCAGGCGGAGTCGATCTCGGCCTGGTAGCAGGTCTTCGACTGGTTGAGCATGGTCGAGGCGTTGACGGTGTCGCGCCACGGCCCGGCCAGCAGGTCGGCGGCTTTCAGGAAGATCGCCGCCCGCGCCTCCCACGGCATCTCCGACCACTCCGCCCACGCGGACTTGGCCGCGGCCGCCGCCAGCCGCACCTCCTCCTCACCCGCCTGGTGGAAGGTGGCGAGCACGTGGCCGTGCTCGTGCGGGCAGACCGCTTCCCCGGTGTGACCGGTGCGCACGTCGCGGCCGCCGATGCGCAGCGGGATCTCGATGCGCTCGCCGTACATCTCGTCGAGGCGTCGCTGCAGGGAGGCGCGCTCCGGCGTGCCGGGCGCGTAGGAGAGCACCGGCTCGTTGACCGGCGGCGGGACGTTGACCACTCCGTTGAGCATGCGAACCTCGTTACTCGACTGCCACGTCGCCCAGGCGGCAGATCGAGGCGACGCGTTCGCTCGGCACCACCAAGTGGCGGTGCCGCCCCCAGACGCCGAAGCGCGCCGCGCGCCGCACCCAGGCGTCCTTGCTGGCCCGCTGGTCGTCGCCGGCGCCGGCCTCGGCGCTGTGCACGTCGACGTCGAGCAGCACGACGCCCACCGGCGTCACCTCGTGGCAGCGGCCGACGAACACCTCGGGGCCGTCGGTGTCGACCACCACGGTGATGCCGTGCAGCTCGCCCTTGTCGTTGTGGAAGGTGCCCACTCGACAGCCGACTCGAGCGCGTCTACCTGGAGGCCGCCGTCTCGGCCACGCAGCGCTCGAAGGCCTGCGTGAGGTCGGCGGCGACCTCCTGGGCGCTGCGCCCCTCGATGCGGTGGCGCGGCACGAAGTAGACCAGCTCGCCGTCCTTGTACAGTGCCATCGAGGGGCTGCTGGGCGGGATGTCGGCGAAGTAGGCGCGCGCCTTGGCGGTCGCCTCCACGTCCTGGCCGGCGAAGACGGTCGCCACACGGTCGGGGCGCGCCGGCCCCTGTAGGGCGGCGCGGACGCCCGGGCGGGCGGCGCCCGCGGCGCAGCCGCAGACGGAGTTGACGATCAACAGCGCCGTGCCTTCGCGCTGGCCCATCCAGCGGTCGACGTCGGCGGGGGTGAGCAGCTCTTCGACGCCGGCGGAGGTGAGCTCCTCGCGCATCGGCTTGACGAGCATGGGGGAGTAGGGCATGGAAAAACCTCCTGGCGCCGCGGGTCTACCCGCGCGGCGGCCAGGAGGCAGTGTAACACCCGAGCCCGCCCGACC
>DATNCU010000067.1:0-5670 GCA_035607145.1 Thermoanaerobaculia bacterium | reverse complement strand
CGTCGGGCTCGGCGCCTACGTGCCCGAGCGGGTGATGACCAACGACGAGTGGTCGCAGTACGTCGACACCTCCGACGAGTGGATCCGTTCGCGCACTGGTATCGAGCGGCGGCGGGTGGCGGCGCCGGAGCAGAGCACGGTGGACCTGGCCCTGCCGGCGGCGCGGCTGGCCTTGGAGGATGCGGGGATCGGGGTGCGCGACGTCGACGAGATTATCGTCGCCACCGACACTCGTGAGGTGACCATCCCCGACACCGCGGCCTTCGTGCAAGAACGCCTCGGCGCCCGCGAGGTGCCGGCCTACGACCTCGCCGGCAGCGGCTGCGCCGGCTTCCTGCAGGCGCTCGACGTGGCGCGCTCGCGGGTGATCGCTGGCGCTGCCGAGCGCGTGCTGGTGCTCGGCGTCGAGCTGCTGACGCGACTGATGGACTGGCACGACCGCAACACCTGCGTGCTCTTCGGCGACGCGGCTGGCGCGGCGGTGGTGGGGGCTTCGTCGAAGTCAGCCGAGATCCTCGCCGCGGTGGCGGGCACCGACGGCAGCGCCTCGGCGATCCTCGGCGTCGAGGCCGGCGGCACCCGCGTGCCGTTCGGCGACGAGGTGGCGCGGCTGGGCCTCCACCACAAGATCGACTTCAACGGCCGGGAGGTGTTCCGCCACGCCGTGCGGCGGATGGCGCAGGCGGGGCGCGCGGCGCTCGCCAAGACGGGCCACACGTTGGACGAGGTGGCGCTGTTGGTGCCGCACCAGGCCAACCTGCGCATCGTCGACGCGGTGCGGCGCGAGCTCGAGCTGCCGGAGGAGAAGGTGTACGTCAACCTGCAGGAGTACGGCAACACCGGCTCGGCGTCGGTGCCGCTGGCGCTGTGGGAGGCGCGGCGGAAGGGGCGCATCGCGAGCGGCGACCTGGTGCTGCTGGTGTCGTTCGGCGCCGGCTTCCACTGGGCGAGCGTGTTGCTGCGCTACCCCTGAGGGTCGGAGAGAGCGATGGCGACCTTCCAGTTGCGGAGCTGGCAGTCGGGCGGGCAACCGGAGAGCGTCGGCGGGCGCATCGCGCGAACGGTGTTCTTCCTCGTCTTCGCCGGCATGGGCCTCGTCGTCACCGGCTTCTTCTTCGTGGGGATGAAGAACGGCATGGTGTCGTGGGGGTGGAAGCGAGCGGAGTGCCGCGTGCTCACCGCGCAGGTGGAGGAGCTGCTGTTCTCGCTGCCGCCGGGGGAGGCGGCGGTGGAGCGCACGCCGTACCAGCTCGCCGTCACTTACGAGTGGGAGCGTGACGGCCGCACCCTCACGGGCAGCCACGTCGGCGGCAAGTCGAAGTACTCGACGCGCGGGAAGGCCGAGGCGGCGCTCGCGGGCTATCCGCCGGGCGCGCAGGTCTCTTGCTTCGTCGACCCGCACGATCCGACGCAGGCCTCGCTGCGGCGGCCGCAGCTGTGGGGGCTGCTGCTGCTCGGCTTCCCGCTCCTCTTCGTCGGCTTCGGCGTCGCCGGCATCGTCTCGGCCTGGAGCGGTGGTTGGCGGCGCAAGGGCGCCGGCGGCGTCGCGGCGCCGCGCTCGCAGAAGAGCGCGAAGGGCGGGCGCGGCTGCGCGGTGGCCGGGTTCGGGCTGTTCGTGCTCTTCGGCGGCGCCTTCCTACTCTTCTTCGCCTTCCCGATCGCGCGCAAGGTGGCGAGCAGCGGCTGGCAGACGGTGCCGGCGACCATCGTGTGGAGCGGCGTCGGCGTCCACAGCGGCGACGACAGCACCACCTACAGCGTCGACGTGCTCTACGAGTACGAGCACGGCGGCCGCCGCTGGCGGTCGAACCGCTACCGCTTCATGACCGGCAGCAGCAGCGGCGAAGGGGGCAAGCAAGAGGCGGTGGGGCGCATGCCGACCGGCGCGCGCGTGGAGGCGTGGATCGATCCCGACGATCCGTCGTCCGCCGTGCTCGACCGCGCGCTAGGCGGCTTCATGTGGTTCGCGCTCATGCCGCTGGTGTTCGTGCTCGTCGGCCTGGGTGGCATCGTGATGACGCTGCGCTCGGCGTTCGGCAGTGGCGTCCCGCGAGCAACGAGTACGCCGGCACGGGGCAAGACGTCCGCATCGGCGCGGGCCGTCGGAGTGCAGGGGGAGCCCGAGGCCGGGCCGATCCTGCTGCAGCCGGCGAAGTCGCGCATCGGCGCCTTCGTCGGGCTGCTCATCTTCACCATCATCTGGGACGGCATCGTCGGCGTCGCGCTGTGGGCGACGATGCGCGACGGCAAGTTCGGCCACGACGGCTGCGTCACCGCGTTCCTCGGCGTCTTCGCGCTCGTCGGCGTGCTGCTGCTGATCTCGCTGCCGCGACAGTTCCTGGCGCTCTTCAACCCGCGCGCCGAGCTCCAGCTCTCCTCGCCGCCGGCGCCGGGCGTGCCAGTGGCGCTGTCGTGGCGCTTCCTTGGCAAGGCGGCGAGGCTGCAGCGGTTGACGATCAAGCTGGAAGGGCGCGAGGAGGCGACCTACCGCCGCGGCACCGACACCACTACCGTGAAGCGCACGTTCGCGCGGCATGTGCTGCTCGACACCACCGACTCGTCGCAGATCGCTGCGGGCGAGACGTTGCTCGCGCTGCCGGCCGACACGATGCACACCTTCGAGGCGCCGCGCAACAAGGTGCTCTGGTCGCTCAAGCTGCACGGCGACATCCCCAACTGGCCCGACATCGACGACGAGGTGGCGCTCACCGTCTATCCGTCGGCACTCGCGGCCGGCGAGGTGAAGTCATGACGACGACGATGGCGGTGGAGCTCGACGGTGGCCGCGACTCCTTCAAGCCCGGCGACCGCGTCGAGGGGCAGGCGTCGTGGGAGCTGGCGGAAGCGCCGCGGTCGCTCGAGGTACGACTCTTCTGGTCGACCAGCGGCCGCGGCGACCAGGACCAGGAAGTGGTGGCCGTGGAGGAGGTGCCGGCGCCGGCGGCGAGCGGCTGGGTGCGGTTCAGCTTCCAACTACCACCGGGGCCCTACAGCTTCGCGGGGCAGCTCGTCTCGCTCGGCTGGGCGGTGGAGCTGGTGGCGCCGCGGGAGGAGATGGCGGCCTCGGCGCCGATCCTGGTGGGGCCGGAGGGGCGCGAGGTGCGCATCGACGGCGAGCCGCCGCCCGAGCCGGCCTCGAGCTGAGGGAAGGCGGCGAGTTGCGCGCCTGCGACAACCCGTTTCGCGTGCAGCGGCTGGACCGGCTCGCCTATCGGCTCGAGGGCGCGACGTGGGAGGAGCTGTTCGCGCGCTGGGAGGCGGTGGGCCGGCGAGCGGCGCTGGTCGGGCCCGAGGGGCGCGGCAAGAGCACGCTGCTCGCCGAGCTGGCGGAGCGGTTGGTGGCGCGCGACGGATTCCGCGTGCGCGCGGCGACGCTGCGTCGCGGCGAGCGTTGGCTCGCGAGGCACGAGCGTGCGCGTCTGCTCGACGACGTGAGCGAGCGTGACTTACTGCTGATCGACGGCGCACAGGAGCTCGGCGCATGGGAGTGGCAGCGCCTGCGCGCGGCGAGCCGCCGCGCCGGTGGGCTGCTCGTCACCTCCCACCGGCCCGGCCTGCTGCCCACACTCCACGAGTGCCGCACGACACCCGAGCTGCTCGGCGACTTGATGACCGAGCTGCTCGGCGATCGGCCCGAGGAGCCGGCGGTCGCGGAGGTCGCCGCACCGGTGACGCTCTTCGCGCACCACCGCGGCAACCTCCGCGACGCGCTCCTCGCTGCCTACGACGCGTACGCCGCTACTTCGCCGCCGCGGTCGCCCGCGCCACGTACTCCATGATCCCCTCGTCGAGCCCGCTGCGCTGACGCACCGCCGGCTCGCCGGCGTACATCTTCCTCACGGCGCCGGCGACCTGCGGGTCGCCGCCGGTGAACTCGCGCACCAGCTCCTGCCAGCGCGCGATGAGCGGCCGCAGCTCTTCTGCGCCCGGATCGACTCCGCGCTCCATCGCAGCGCGCACGGCGGCAATGAGTCGCGGCCACTCGGCTTCGACTGCCGCGATGTGCGCCGCACCCAACTTCTCGCCGCGCTCGGCGAGCGTCGCCAGCTGTTCTTCCGTCAGGTACTTCTCGAACATGGTCAGCATCTCCAGGGTTTCCAGCAGGTCGTTGCCGGCGCCGCGGGCGTCCTTCTCCAGGCGGCCGGCGAGGGAGTCGAGGCGGACGAGGAGTCGCTGCTCGTGCGCGATCTGGTCGCGCAGCCGCGCCGCCTGCGTGCGCAACGCCGCCGGCAGCGACCGCCGCGGATCGTCAAGGCTCGCCCGCACCTCGCGCAGCGACAGCCCGAGCCGCCGCAGCAGCACCGCCTGCAGCAGCCGCGCGACGTCGTCCTCGCCGTAGAGCCGATAGCCGGCGGCGCTGCGCCGCCGCGGCGAGACGATGCCCAGCTCGTCGTAGTGGTGCAGCGTGCGGACGGTAAGCCCGACCCGCTTCGCCAGCTGCCCGACCCGCAAGAGCTCCATCGCGTTCCGCCCTCGTTGCGGCGCCACCATGGCGCCGAGGCCGGAACGCTACAGCCTCACGTCACGTGAGGGTCAAGCGCGATGTCGGAGCCGCAAGCTCACACCGCTTCGACGGACCGCTCTGTCGCTCGCATCTCGCTTCCCAGCAGGCGCCGCAGCACCTGCGGCAGCGTCTCCCCGCCGCCGGGCGAGAGCAGCGTGAGCGCCTTGCTGCGCAGCATGGCGCGTTCCTCGTTGCTCGGGTCGTGACCCGCGACGAGCACGATGGGAATCGCGGCCGTCTCGGACTTCGCGCGCAGCTCGAGCGCCAGCCGCAGCCCGCCGGCGTGGTCCATCAGCAGGTCGATGACGACGAGCGCGGGGGCCCGCAGGCGCGCCTTCGAGAGCCCCTCGTCGACCGAGTAGGCGTGCACCAGCTCGTAGCGGTCGCCGCCGAGGCCGCTCTCGAGCAGGCTGTGGACGGAGCGGTCGTCGTCGACGAGCAGCAGCTGGACCGGCCCCGCCGGCCGCCGGCGCAACGCCCGCCCCGCCAGCGCGCCGACCCGGCTCACGAGCCGCTGCAGGTCCATCGGCTTGAGGAAGTAATCGTCGGCGCCGAGCGCCAGCCCTTGCACCTGGTCCTTCTCCTCGCCGAGCGCGCTCAGCATGATCACCGGCGGACCCGCGGCGGCGCGAAGCCGGCGGCAGATCGAAAGCCCGTCCTCGCCCGGAAGCATCAGGTCGAGGACGATCAGGGCCGGCCGCTCGCCTTCGAGCAGCCGGTCGAGCCCGGCGCCGTCGCCGGCCTCCTCCCGCTCGACGAGCGCTGGGCAAGGCCGCTTGGCGTCGCCGCCGTCCTGCTCGTCGGAGCGTACCTGGCGAGGTCGGCACGCGGGCGGGACCCCTGGAAGCTCCGCAACTGGGAGATCCACTTCCCGTCGGCGCGTCTCGCGGTCACGCAGGTCGCCGTCGCGAGCCTCGATTGGCTCGTCGCCTCGAGCGTCCTCTGGGTCGTGATGCCCGACGCACCGGGACTCACCTACCCCGCGTTCTTCGGCGCCTTCCTCCTCTGTCAGGTGATCGGTGTCGCCAGCACCGTGCCCGCAGGGCTCGGCGTCTTCGAGGCGACGATGCTCCTCGCGCTCTCGAGCTTCCTCCCCAAGTCCGCGCTGCTCGGGGCGCTCCTCGCCTTCCGGTTCGTCTACTACCTCGTCCCTCTGGTCGTCGCGA
>DATNCU010000059.1:0-7715 GCA_035607145.1 Thermoanaerobaculia bacterium | reverse complement strand
CACCGCTTGCGTCGCCTCGGCGCCGAGCGCCATGCGGATGCCGACTTCCTGGCGACGTCTGCCGACCGAGAACGACATCACCCCGTAGAGCCCGACCGCGGCGAGCAGCAGCGCCACGGCGCCGAACACCATGAAGAGGGTGCCGAAGACCCGATAGAACCAGGTCTGCTGGCGGATCGCCTCGCCGAGCGAGCGCACGAAGTAGAGCGGCTGGTTGGGATCGATGCCGTGGACCATCGCGCGCACCGGCCGGGCGAGCGCCATCGGCTCGCCGCGCGTGCGGGCGAGCAGGCTCATGAAGGAGCGGTCGTGCTGCGCGAGCGGCACGTACATGCCCTCCGGGTCCTTGTTGTCGGTGCCGTCCATGTAGAGGTCCGGCACGACGCCGACGACCGTCGCCCACAGCGTCGGCGGCTCCGTGCCCTCCTCGGCCGGTCCGTCGATGCCGATCCGCTTGCCGAGCGGCGCCGCGGCGCCGAAGTACCGGCGCGCGAAGGACTGGTTGACGATCACCACCGGCGGGCTGCCGTCGCGGTCGGCGGTCGTGAAGTCGCGCCCCGCCACCAGGTGCGAGCCGACGGTGGCGAAGTACGACGGCGTCACCGCCGCCAGGTGGGCGTCGGGCCGGTCGTTCTCGTTGCGGTATTCCTTGCCCTCGAGCCGGAACCGCTCGCCGCCCGAGCCGGTGACCGGCATCGAGTCGCCGAGGGCCGCCGACTCGACGCCAGGAAGCGCCGCGAGTTGCTGCGCCACCTCGTCGAGGAAGCGCTGCCGCGCCGCGCGGTCGGGGTAGTCCTGCTCGAAGAGCGCCACGCGCGCCGAGAACACCTTCTCCTTCTCGATGCCGAAGTCGGCGCCCTCGAGGCGCGTCACGCTCTTGACCATCAAGCCGGTGAGCACGAGCAGCACGCAGGAGACGGCCACCTGCGCGACGACCAGCGAGCGGGAGAGCTTCCCGAGGCGCAGGCTCGAGGCGCCGCGGCTGTCGTCCTTGAGGGTCTCATTGATGCGGCTGCCGGTGGCTTGCAGGGCGGGCGCGAGGCCGGCGGCGAGGCCGGCGAGGAGCGTGGCGACGACCACCACGACGAGCGCAGCCGCGTCCATCCGGATGTCGATCCAGAAGGGCGGATCGGTGGGAGCGATGGCACGGTCGAACGCTGCGACGCCGAACCACGCGAGCGTGACCCCGAGAACGGCGCCGATCCCCGCCAGCACCAGCGCCTCCGCCAGCATCTGCTGGATCACCCGCCAGCGCCCGGCGCCGAGCGCCGAGCGCACCGCCACCTCCTTGCCCTTGACGGCGGCGCGCGCCAGCAGCAGGTTGGCGACGTTGGCGCAGGCGATCAGCAGCACGCCGCAGGTGGCGCCGAGCATGAGGTAGAGCAGCGCCCTGATCTCCTTGCTGACGTACTCGCTGGTGAAGGGCTTGACCACCGCGCCGATCCCCTCGTTGGTGTCGGGGTGCTCCTTGGCGATGCGGGCGGCGATGCGCGAGAGATCGGCGAGGGCCTGATCGGCGCTGACGCCGTCGCGCAGCCGCCCGAAGACCTCGAGCGTCGTTCCCTGGCCGCGCTTGAGGCGAGCTGGGTCGTGCGGCAGCGTCGTCCAGATCTCCTCGTTGATCGGGAAGAGGAAGCCCTCGGGCATGACGCCGATCACCTCGCGCGGCGTGCCGTTGACGCGGATCGTCTTGCCCACGATGTCGGGCCGGCCGCCGAAGCGTGCCTGCCAGAGCTTCCAGCCGATGACGACGACGCGATCGGTGCCTGGGCCGTCGTCGCCGGGCGCGAAGGTGCGGCCCAGCACCGGCTTCGCGCGCAGCACGGCGAAGGCGTTGTCGGTCATGAAGGCGCCGTTGTAGCGCGTCGGCTCCTCGCCGTCGCCGGAGAGGTTGATGGTGCCCTGGTAGAACGCGGCGAGGCTCTCGAAGGAGCTTTGATCACTGCGCTGGGCTTCCCGCCAGTCGAGGAGGTCGTGGTAGGTCACCTCCATGCTCTCGATGTCCTTCGCCAGGTTGTTGCGCTCGAGGTGCATGAGCCGGTCACCGCGCTCGAACGGCAGATCGCGCAGGCCGCCTTCCGTGATCGAGAACATGGTGGTGACGAGGCCGATGCCGAGCGCGAAGGCGAGGATGGCCAGCAGCGCCATCGCCGGTTGGCGGGCGAGGCTGCGGCCGGCGAGGCGGACGTCGCGGAGGAATTGGCTCATCTCGACCCCCCTGAGGCCATTCCTGAGGCCATCGCACCGACCTACGTTGGAACCGGGTGCCCGGTTACAGCCGCTACTCGGCGCGCATGACTTTCATCGGGTCGGAGGCGGCGGCCCGCACGGCCGGCACCGAGGCGGCGAGTAGCGCGACGCCGCCGAGCAGCGCCACGGCCGTGAGGTAGGTCGGCGCGTCGGTGGCGGCGGTCTCGAACAGCAGCGGCTGCACGAAGCGGCCGGCGAGCAGCGCTGCCGCCGCCCCGCCGGCGAGACCGACAACCACCAGCACCGCCGCCTCTCCCACCACCATCCGCAGCACGTCGGCGCGGCGCGAGCCGATCGCCATGCGGATGCCGATCTCTCTCGCGCGTTGCGCGACCTCGTAGGAGAGCACCCCGTAGACGCCCACCAGCGCCAGCAGCAGGGCGAGACCGGCGAAGCTCGCGAGCAGCGTGGCGCCGAACCGTCGCGGCGCGACCGACGTGGCGAAAACCTCGTCGAAGGTCTGCACGCCGTCGAGCGGCAGCTCGGCGTCGAAGGCCGCTACCGCGCGGCGCACCGCCGGCAACGTCTCGTCCGGCGCGCCGGTCGTGCGCAACACCGCCACCATCGTGTCCCACCCGCACTGCCGGTGCGGCACGTAGACAAGGGGGCGGATCTCGTCGCCGGCGCCGAAGAAGCGCACGTCGTCGACGATGCCGACGATCTCGCGGTAGACGTTCTCGTCGCGCCAAGATCGCACGCGCTTGCCCAGCGCATCGCCATTCTGGACGTCCGGGAACATCTTGCGCGCGAACTCGCGGTTGACGATCATCACCGGCACGCTGGTCGCCGTGTCGCCGTCGGTGAAGTCGCGCCCGCGCAACAGCGGAACGCCGAGCGCGGCGAAGGCGCCGGGAGTGACGACGCTCCACTGGCCGTTCACCTCGCGTCCCGCGGGCGGCTCCGGCCGGCCCTCGGCGAGGAAGGCGCGGCCGAGGTAGAAGCCGCCGCCGCCGAGCGGCGCCGAGGAGAGCAGCGCGGAACGCTGCACTCCGGGGACCGCGGCGAGACGCCGTGCCAGCTCGGCGATGCCGTTGATCGACAGCTCCTCCCCTTCGTAGCGGTCGCCCTGCAGCGACACCGAGAAGGTGAGGAGGCGCGCCGTCGGGAAGCCGGGATCGGTGGCGTTGAGCTGGCCGAGACTGCGCAGCAGCAGCCCCGCCCACACCACCAGCAGCAGCGACAGGGCGAGCTCGACGGCGACCAGCACTCGCCGCTGGCGCCCGCGCGCCGCGGTCACGGAGCGGGTGGGCTCCTTGGCTGCCGCCGCGGCGCGGGTTGCCGCCAGGCGCCACGCCGGGGCGGCGCCGAAGACCAGCGTCGCGAACAGCGAGACGGCGAAGGCGGCACCGAGCACCGGCAGGTCGAGGCGGACCTCGTCGAGCCGCGGGATGCTCGCCGGCGCCAGCGCCACCAGGCCGCGCATCGCCCCCCATGCGACGACCAGTCCCACCGCGCCGCCGGTGAGGCCGAGGACCAGCGCCTCGGTCAGCAGCTGGCGGCCGAGGCGCGCGCGGCTCGCGCCGAGGGCGGAGCGCAGACCGAGCTCGCGGCGGCGCGTCGCCGAGCGCGCCAGCAGCAGGTTGGCGACGTTGACGCAGCCGATGACCAACACCAGCGCTACCGCCACCAACATCAGCACCAGCGTGCGCGGCAACGTCGGGCCGACCAGCTCATCGAGCAGCGGCCCCGCTGTCATGGTGACGCCCGCGCGCGCGGCAGGCTGCTCCCGCGCCACGCGCGCGGCGAGCGCCGCGAGCTCGGCGTTCGTCGCCGCGAGCGTCTTGCCCGGCAGCAGCCGCGCGATGCCGTTGAACATGAAGTTGTCGCGCCGCTCGAGGCTCGCTCGCTCCTCTGGAAACACCTTGAGCGGCAACCAGACGTCGGCCTCGCGCGGGAACGAGAGCCCGGCCGGCAGCACGCCCATCACCTCGACGTCGACGCCGGTCATCCGCAGCTTGCTGCCCACCGCCGCGGGGTCGCCTCCGAATCGCCGCTGCCAGAGCCCGTACGAGATCAGCGCGCGCCGCGGCGAGCCCGGCATGTGCTCCTCCGGGCGGAGCGCACGGCCGAGCAGCGGCCGCACGCCGAGCACATGCAAGAAATCCTTGGTCGCCTGCACCGCCACCAGGCGCTCCGGCGCGGCGCCGCCCGCGACGTTGACGTTGATGATGCGGTAAGCGGCGGCGGCCTCGAAGACCTTGGCCTGCTCCCAGTCGAGGTAGTCGGCGTAAGTGATCGACCAGCTCTCGCCGCTCGCCGGCCGCGCTGTGGGCACGACCAGCCGCCCGCTGTCGGGGAAGGGCAGCGGCCGCAGCAGCACCGCCTGCATGACGCTGAACATGGCGGTGGTGGCGCCCACCCCCAGCGCCAGGGTGAGGATGGCGATCGCGGCGAAGGTGGGCGCGCGGCGAAGGTGGCGCACGCCGAACCGCAGGTCCTGCCAGAGCTCGGCGAAGAGCTCGCCGCGCCGCCGCCCGCGCTCGCGCCGCTCGCCGAGCCGCCGGCACTCCGCCTGGACGCCGGCGAGGTCGCCGAAAGTCCGCAGCGCCTGGGCGCGTGCCGCCTTCTCGCTCAGTCCCCCGGCCACCAGCTCGCGCACGCGCATCTCGAGGTGGAAGCTCAGCTCCTCCTCCACCTCCTCGCGGACGGTGGGACGCAGGACCGATCGTTCGCGCGAGGCGCTCATCGTCGTCTCCTCACGCCGTCGCCGCGAGCACTCGCGTGACCGCGGCGGCGAAGCGCGTCCACTCGACGGTCTCGCGGCGCAGCTCCTCGTCGCCGCGCTCGGTCAAGCGGTAGAACTTCGCCCGTCGCCCGAGCTCGGAGGTCCCCCAATCGGCCTCGATCCAGCCGCGCTCCTCGAGCCGGTAGAGCGCCGGGTAAAGCGACCCTTCCTCGATGCGCAGCTCGGCGTCGGTCGACTGCTCGAGCCAGCGCGCGATGGCGTAGCCGTGCCGCGGTCCCCACGACATCGCCTTGAGGACGAGCGCATCGAGGGTGCCATGAAGGCGATCGGAACGGAGCTTGGGCATCGGCGGATCTCCCTAGACAATCTAGGCACCAGAATGACTGGCGATGCCTAGATTGTCAAGGCAATCTCCGGATGCCGGCGAGTCGGCGCAAACCGCGGCGTGTCGCCTTACTTGGGTGGGGCCGGGTGCAGCCAGCAACCGAGCACGCTGTGTCAGTCTTGCGTCTGTGCAGAAACCATTTCGCTTCCTAGCGCCACTTCTCCTGTGCGCCGCCACAGCGGACAGTTCCCCCGCCCGAGAACCGCTCCGTCCGATCGCGATCACCCGATTCGTGGAGTACGGTGCCGGCGGCGGCTGTCTCCTACGGGCCGATGGAAAGGGGCGCCTATATCTCCTGAGCGCAAAGTCTCTAACCGCCTTTCGGTTCTCCGCAGGTGCACTGGCCGCGAAGAGCCGAATGCCGCTCAAGGCCCGCAATCCGCCCGGCCTCGTCCTCGATGCGGCGGCGTGCTCCGACGACGATTGGGTCATCCTCGATCTCAACCCGGCGCCGACCGTTCGTCTTTTCGTGCGCGGCGAGGAGAAGGTCCTTCCGCAGCCAGAGTGGGGCGTGAATGGCGTCGCCTGTCCCGGTGGTTCTCCGGCCGTGGTGGTCTCTCCTGGGAAGCCCTCCGGCGCGCCGGTGGGCCCATTGTCGAGCACGGCGCCAGACCTCATGTTGCGCTGGGACGGCGAAACGTGGGCTCCCTACGTCGACCGACTCCTTGATCTGAGGGGGAAGGCCAGCGGGTGGGAGTTCGTTGAGAAATCCGAGGCGGCTTCTCAGGTCGTCACGACCACGGATCACCGCGGCTGGCTCTGGGTGGGACAGTCTGGCTTCTACAACGTGCGCCGGATCACGGCTTCGGGCCGCGTCGACACCACGCTCGAGTCCGGCCCAATGACAGTGAGCTTTTCGGAGGTGTCCGGCGAGGAGCGCAAGAGGATCGAGGGCGAGATCCGCCGGAAGATGAGCGCCGCGGACGCCAGCAGGTTTCTTGCCCACCTTGCCCCGGTCCTCGATCGCGCGGTGCTGGGTCTGGCCGAAGGGGCGGACGGCAATCTCTACATCCTCGTCGCTCCGCGCCTGGCGCATGGCAAGCTGGCGATCGATCGCTACTCGCCCGGTGACGGCAGGGTGATGCGCACAACCTTCGACGGTGAGATCGGGACGCAACTGTCAAGCTTTGTCGCGGACACGAGCGGGATCTATTGGGCCGACCGCACCGGCAAGATGTGGTGGGTACCGTCGGAAGCGCTCGAGAAGGCCCCTTGGAAGCCCGCAGCCGAAGTCAAAGTGCGCTGACGAGCTGCGGTCTCAGACGTTCGGCGCGTTGTGCCGGATCGACGCGAACTGGATCGTGTTGCCGTAATGGTTGTCGTCCAGGTACGAGGTCTTGATCGTGAACGGCACGCGGATGCCCCCGACGGTCCGGTAGTCGTCGTAATCGACTTGGATCAGGTCGTCGCCGAGCAACAGCGGCCGCAGGAGCTCGCGCCACCGCAGAAGACCGTCGGCCGCATCGAAGTAGAACCGCTCCCGCACGCCGCCCTGCAGCGTTCGCGTCAGCACGTTCGCCGTGTGGCCGTTGAGCTCCACGGGGTCTGCGACGGTAAACGTGCTCGCGTCGGCCGCGAGCTTCAGCTCGGGGTCCAACCCGAAATTCACCATCTGGCCGGCGATCGAGATCGGCCCCAGCTCTTGTCGCGTCTCTCCGGTCTGAGCTACGCCGTGATCGCCTTCGATGGTGATGGTCGTCTTGCCGGCGGCGCGATCCGCAATGGCGGTCGTGCCGTCGAAGCCCATCTTCGTCACCAGCAAACCGTCGGTTCCGACGGTGGTGACCGTGAAGGGGTCCACCTTGGCCCGATTCGCCGCCGCCGGGTGGCCGTCGCGGGAGGTCGTCAATCCCATGTGAGCCCACGTGCCCTCCGCGGCTCGCGTCTTCAACGCCAGCAGCGCATCTCGACCGCCGACCGCTGCGATGTAGCGATCGAGGATCTGTGCAGGCGTCGGCAGCTCTCTCGGCGCCACAACCTCGCCGCGCGTGGAATCCGGAAACAGTCCCCGCTCGATGGTAGGAACCGCGACGGGCAGTGGCGATCCGCGGTGACAGCTATTGCAGGTCACCACCGTCCGGCCTTCGAACACGTTCTTGTTGAGATCGATGACCATCTGCATGTGGCGACGTGCGGTGACCTTCGTAGGCTTGGTGTCGGCTTCGTAGTGCTCCACGTCGTGACAGTGGTCGCACGTCGTCCCGAGCGACGCACGAACGAGGTGCATCGTGGCGTAGAAGTCGGAGGTCGAGATGTCCTGCAGCACTCGTACGTTCTCGAAGCGATCGCCGGCGCGGTTGCTCTGGCTCGGCGGTGGGGCCGCTGAGCTCGCTGGCGTCGGCGAAGGCACCGGGCTCGCCGGTGCGGCCGCCGGGCTCGCCGCCGCCGCGCGGC
>DATNCU010000390.1:0-8322 GCA_035607145.1 Thermoanaerobaculia bacterium | reverse complement strand
CGCCAACGACGAAGTCGACGTCGTGCTGATGGAGAGCAGCCTCGCCCTGCCGGTGCTGGCGCGCAAGCCCCAGCTCGAGCTCGTCGCCACGCTGCCGGAGGTCGAGCAGTACGGCATGGCCGTGCCGCCGGGCAGCGACTTGCGGCCGGCGCTCGACACTTTCCTCACCTCGACGCGCAACGGACGATCGTTTTACCAGCTCGTGCTGCGCTACCTCGGCGAGCACGGCGTCCGACTGCTCAAGGGCAACGGCGCGCCGCAGCCGACGCGGTAAGGCGGGTTCCGCGCCCGCCATCGAACCGCTCACCTCGATGCATCGCCGATGACGGCCGCGGAGGCCGCCCTACCCCGCCGCTTCGGCCGCCTCGCTGCCGGCTACGATCCCGCGCAGCGCCGCCATCACCCGCGGGTCCCAGCGCCCGACCCGCGTCTCGTGCTCGAGCACCGACAGCGCCTCGGGCGAGGTGAGGCTGTCGCGGTACGACCGGCTGCTGGTGAGCGCGTCGTAGGCGTCGGCGACGCCCATGATCCTCGCGCCGAAGGGGATGGAGTCGCCTCCGAGGCGATCCGGGTAGCCGCTGCCGTCGTAGCGCTCGTGGTGGTGGCGGATCATCGGCAGCGCCTGCCGAGCGCTGCGCAGCGGGCGGCAGATCTCCTCGCCCAGCACCGGGTGGGCCATGATCGCCAGCAGCTCCTCCTCGGTGAGGCTCCCCGGCTTGTTGAGCAGCGACTCGGGCACGCCGATCTTGCCGATGTCGTGCAGCAGGCCAGCGACGAGCAGCGTCTCGCACTCCTCGTCGGCGAGCCCAAGCTGACCGCCGATGCGCGAGGCGAGGAAGCCGACGCGCTCCGAGTGGCCGTGCGTGTAGGGGTCCTTCGCCTCCAGCGCCGACGCGAGCGAGAGGATGACGCTCTGGAACTCCTCGAGGTCCTGGAAGTAGAGCCGCAGCCGCAGCAGCGAGCGGACGCGCGCCGTCAGCTCCAACCGATGGATGGGATAGGTGAGGAAGTCGTCGGCCCCCGCCCGCGCCGAGAGCGTGCGGTCGCGCAGCTCGTAGTGCGCCGTCACCAGGATCACCGGCAGGAACTCCGTCTCCGGCCGTTCCTTGATCTGCCGGCAGAGGTCGAAGCCGTTGACGTCGGGGAGCATGACGTCGAGCAGCACGAGGTCGGGCTTCTCTTCCGCGAGCGCGCGCAGACCCGCGGCGCCCGTCGACGCCACGACCACCTGGTGCCCGGCGCCGCCCAGCACGTCGAGCAGCACCTCGCGGTTGGCCTCGGTATCGTCGACGACGAGGATGCGGCCGGTGCGCGCCACCTCCTTCGCCGGCAGGCGCTCCATCCACTCGCGCACGTCGACGGCCGTGGTGACGTGGCCGTTCTCGCCCTCGAGCGCCAGCACCTCCTCGACCAGCTCGCGCTGCAGCTCGCCGCGTTTCGCCGAGTCGCGCAGCATCGCCGCCGCGTCGGCGCCGTGGCTGGTGCGCACATGGTCGTAGAGGTTGGCGAGCGCCACCACCTGCGTCTGCAGGTCGAGCTCGCCGCCGCCGATGCGGTCGGGGTAGCCGTGGCCATCGAGGCGCTCGTGGTGGTGGCGGATGAGCGCCCGCACGCTGGCGAACGAGCGCAGCGGCGCCAGGATCTGCTCGCCCAGCACCGGGTGGCGCTGGTACTCGGCGAGCTCGCCGCCGAGCAGGTCGTCGCGGCCGAGCAGGCGCTCGCTGACGCCGATCTTGCCGAGGTCGTGGAGCACGGCGCCGCGGCCGACCACCTCGAGCTCGTTGCCGGTGAGGCCGAGCCGCCGCGCCAGCTGCATGGCGCGGGCGGCGACGCGCTGCGAGTGGCCGGCGTTGCGCGGGTCCTTGCGCTCGAGGGCCTGGATCATCGAGACGATGATGTCCTCGGCGGTGTCGAGCTCGTCGCGCAGCCGCTTGATGCGGACCAGCGAGCGCACTCGCGCCCGCAGCTCGTGCGCATGTACCGGCTTGTTGAGGAAGTCGTCGGCGCCGGCGTCGAAGGCGTGCACCTTGTCGTGCACCGCCGAGAGCGCGGTGAGCATCACCACCGGGATGAAGCGCGTCGTGCGGCTGCTCTTCAACCGGCGGCAGACCTCGAAGCCGTCCATGCGCGGCATCATCACGTCGCAGACGATGCAGTCGGGGGCCTCGGCGGCCACCGCCGCGAGCGCGCTCTCGCCGTCCGGCGCGAGCTGGATGCGATAGCCCTCCTCGGAGAGGATCTCCGCCACCAGCTCGAGGTTCTCGGGTTGGTCGTCGACCGCGAGCACGAGCCCCCCTTCGGGGAGGCTCGGGATGCGGCGGCTCAATCCACCTCCGCGGCCGGGGTCGCGCCGGCGGCCGGGCGCGGCGGCGGCATCAGGGCCTCGACCTGCAAGGCGAAGGTGGCGACGTCGATGGGCTTGGCGATGTAGCCGTCGCAGCCGCCGGCGAGGAAGCGCTCGCGGTCGCCGCGCAGGGCGTGGGCGGTGAGCGCGACGATGGGCAGGTGGCGGAAGCGGCCGTCGCCGCGCAGCTCGGCCACCAGCTCGAGGCCGTCGGTGCCGGGCAGCTGCATGTCCATCAGCACCAGGTCGGGCACCTGGCGCTCGAGCTCGACGCGGGCGCTACGCGCGTCGCCCGCCGAGCGCACGCTGTGCCCCGCCTCCTCGAGCAGGAACTGGGCGAGCTCGAGGTTCTGGCGGTTGTCCTCGATGATGAGGACGTCGCGCCCGCCGCCGGAGGCGGCAACTTCCGACAATCCCAGGTCAGGCATTGGCCGTCCTCGCCGCGCGCAGCTGCCGCCGCACCACGTCGCGCAGCACCGCCTCCAGCCGCGCCGGGCTGCAGTCGGTCTTGTGCATCAGCGCTTCGATCTTGCCGTGCAGCCGCTCGCGGTCGTCGCGGTCCATCTCCTTGGCGGTGAGTACCACGATGGGCAGCGACCGGGTTCGCTCGTCGGCCTTGAGCGTCGCCGCCACCTCGAAACCGTCCATCCCCTCCATCATCAGGTCGAGGAGCACGAGGTCGGGGCGCTCGTCGCGCGCCAGCTCGACGCCGTCGCGGCCGGTGTGGGCGTGCAGCAGCCGGTAGCGCTCGGGGAGCCCCGCCGCCACCAGCTCGTGCAGGGCCGGATCGTCGTCGATCACCAGCACGCGGCCGCCCACCTCGCGCGGCACCAGCGCCGAGAGCCGGGCGAGCAGCGCGTCGCGGTCGACCGGCTTGACGAAGTAGTCGTCGGCCCCCAAGGTGAGACCGAGCTCCCGATTGTCGAGCACTGAAATGATGATAACCGGGATGTGACGGGTGTCCGGGTCGGCGCGCAGCTCACGCAGCACGCTCAAGCCGTCGATGCCGGGGATCACCAGGTCGAGCGTGACCGCCACCGGCCGCACGCCGCGCGCGAGCTTGAGCGCGTCGTCGCCGGTGCGCGCGCGCACCGGCACCCAGCCGCCGTCGCCGAGGTGACGGGCGATGACGTCGTAGACGGTGGGGTCGTCCTCCACCACCAGCACGCGGTCCTCGCCGGGCTCCGGCGGCGCCTCATCCTCGGGTAGCGCCACCGGGCCGCTGTTGCGCTGATGCAGCGGCAGGTGCACGGTGAAGGTGCTCCCCTGGCCCAGCGCCGAGTCCACGGTCACGACACCGCCGTGCAGCTCGACGAAGCGCTTCACCAGCGCCAATCCGAGGCCCGCGCCCTGGAACTCGCGACTGGAGGAGCCGTCGGCCTGGCGGAAGGCCTCGAAGATCAGGTCGCGGTCGTGCGGCTCGATGCCGATGCCGTCGTCGACGACCGCGATCGCCACGCCGGCGCGGCGCAGCGGCGACTCGACCGCCGTCTCGCGCCGCAGCCGCACCAGCACCTCCGACTCGGGATAGGAGAACTTGATGGCGTTGGCGAGCAAGTGGTAGAGCACCTGCTTGAGCCGCGCCGGGTCGGCCTCGAGCAGCGGTACGTCGCCGGCGGCGTCGACGCGGACGCGGATGCCCTTCTTCTCCGCGGTGCTGCGCAGCACCGTGCAGACGCCGTCGACGGCGGCGCGCAGCGGCAGCCGCTCCACCACCAGCTCCGCCTGGCCGGCCTCGATCTTCGACAGGTCGAGGATGTCGTTGATGATCCCCAGCAACTGCTCGCCGGCGCTGTGGATGTAGCCGAGGAAGCGCCCCTGCCGCTCGTCCAGCTGCTCCGCGAGCCGCGTCTGCAGGATCTCCGAGAAGCCGATGATGGAGTTGAGCGGCGTGCGCAGCTCGTGCGAAACGTTGGCGAGGAACTGCGATTTGAGGCGGTCGGACTCGCGCAGCCGCAGGTTGACCTCGTGCAGCTCGCGGGTGCGCTCCTCGAGCGTGGTGGTGAGGCGCGTCAGCTCCACTACCTTGCGGCGGCTCTCGTCGCGCATGCCGCTGACCTCACGCTGCTTGTCTTGCAGCATGCCGACGCCGCGCAGGAAGAAGAAGGTGGCGGCGTAGAGGCTCACCATCAGCGCGATGCCGCGCAGCAGCGGCTGCCCGGGGCCGGTGAGATCGCCGGCGAAGTAGAGGGCGAGCAGGTAGGCGCCGGTGCTGGCGGCGAAGGTGAGGAACGCCGCCCGCTGGCCGGCGACGAACACCGCGGCGCTGAAGATCGCCACGTACCAGGGCTGCCAGGGGCTGGTCGAGCCGCCGGTGACGGAGATGGTGGCGGAGATGAAGCCGACGTCGAGGAGGATCCACAGCGGGTCGTAGAGCCGCCCGAGCACGCGGCGGTGCCGCCCCGAGCGCACCAGCCACCAGGTGAGCAGCGCCGTCACCGTCGCCGTGCCGCCGATGGCGAGAATCAGCGCCCAAGGCGTCTCGATGAGGTCGAGCGCGCGGAAGGTGGAGGCGATGCTCGTCGCCAGCGCGTAGACGCGAGCGCGGTTCGCCTGCACCGCCGAGTCGAAGCGGTCCGCGTGCGAGAGCGTGCCGAGGCCGGAACCTGCGGTCATACGCGTGCTGAGCGGCTGACGCTGGGCAGTGTAACACCGCGCCGCGGACCGCTCGGGCCACGGCAGCACTCTGCTAGAGCCCCCCGCCCTGCCTGCTAACGTTCGACCAGCCGGCGGCGTGGCCGCTCCGGATGTCGGGACCAGGGAGGTGCGAGGCGATGGCGGAAGCGTCGGTGGGGCTGATGGGGCTGGGGCGGATCGGGCGTAACCTGGTGCGCATCCTCTACGACCGCGACGACGTGCGGCTGCTGGCGATCGCCGACCCCGCCGACCACGCCGGGCTCGAGTACCTACTGCGCTTCGACACCATCCTCGGCCGCTTCCCCGCGCCGGTGAGTCTCAAAGACGGCAACCTCCACCTCGCCGGCCGGCAGATCCGCATGTTCGCCGCCGAGGAGCCCGGCCAGGTGCCGTGGGGCGAGCTGGGCGTCGACGTGGTGATCGAGGCCACCGGCAAGCAGCGCTCGCGCGCGGAGCTCGAGCGCCACTTCGCGGCGGGGGCGAAGCGGGTGATCCTCTGCGCGCCGCCGCTCGAGCCGCCGGACATCACAGTGGTGATCGGAGTCAACGACCACCTGCTGCGGCCCGAGCACCGCATCGTCTCCAACGCCTCGGTGACCGCGCACGCGGCGGCCCCGATTCTCGCCATCCTGCAGCGCGCCTTCGGCATCGAGCGCGCCTTCGTCTCCGCCGTGCACGCCTACACCAGCCAGCTGCGCCTCGCCGACGTGCCGGCGGAGGACATGCGCACCGGCCGCGCCGCGGCGGAGAACGTCATCCCACAGCCCAGCCGCGTCGCCGGGATGCTGATGGGGCTGCTGCCCGAGCTGCGCGGCAAGCTCTCGGGGATGGCGCTCAACGTGCCGGTGCCCAACGGCTCGGTCGTCGACCTCGTCTGCTGGCACGAACGCCCCGTCACTGTGGAGTCGGTCAACGAAGCGGTGCGCGCGGCCGCCGGCGAGCCGGCGTGGGAGCGCATTCTCGACTTCGAGGACGGCCCCATCGTCTCCGGCGACATCCGACTCTCGCCGTTCTCGGCCACCTTCGATTCGCTGGCGACGATGGTCATCGGCGAGCGGGTATCGAAGACGCTCTCCTGGTACGACAACGGCTGGGGGTACGCGCACCGCGCCGTCGACCTCATCAAGCGCTTCGCCGCGCTCGAGCGGAGGGCGGCGTAATGGCCGCGTCCAACGGCGGCAACGGCAAGACGCGGGTCGGCATCAACGGCTTCGGCCGCATCGGCCGCACGGTGTTTCGCATCCTTGCCGAGCGCGACGACGTCGAAGTGGTGTTGATCAACGACCTCTTCCCGAACGACCAGCTCGCCTACCTGCTCAAGTACGACACCGTGATGCGGGTCTTCCCGCGCGAGGTCACCGCCGACGACGACAACATGTACGTCGACGGCAAAGCGGTGAAGATGACCGACGAGCGCGACCCCGCGAGCATCCCGTGGGGCGAGGCGAAGGTGGACGTCGTCGTCGAGTCGACCGGCGTCTTCACCAGCCGCGCCAAGCTCGAGAAGCACCTCGCCGGCGGCGCACCGCGGGTGATCCTCACCGTGCCGCCGAAGGACGAGATCGACGCCATGGTGGTCATCGGCGTCAACGACGAGATGCTCAAGCCGGAGCACAAGCTGGTCTCCAACGCCTCCTGCACCACCAACTGCCTGGCGCCCATCGCCAAGATCCTCGACGACAGCTTCGGCATCGAGCAGGGCTTCATGACCACGGTGCACGCCTACACCAACGACCAGCGGCTCGCCGACGTGCCGCACAAGGACCTGCGGCGCAGCCGCGCCGCCGCCGAGAACATCATCCCCACCACGACCGGCGCAGCGCGCGCGGTGGGCAAGGTGCTGCCGCGCCTCAAGGGCAAGCTCGACGGGCTGGCGATGCGCGTGCCGGTGCCCGACGGCTCGATCGTCGACCTGGTGGCGCGGCTCCGCGAGCACCCCTCGCGCGACGACGTCAACGCCGCCGTGCGCGAGGCCGCGGCGGGCCCGCTCGCCCGCATCGTCGAATACAGCGAGGTGCCGCTGGTGTCGAGCGACATCATCGGCAACCCGCACTCGTCGATCTTCGACGCGCTGTCCACGGACGCCAACGGCGACGGCTGGGTGCGGGTGGTGTCGTGGTACGACAACGAGTGGGGGTACAGCAACCGGGTGGTGGACTTGATCGATCTGTTGGTGGCGCTGTGAGTGCGGGGCGGTGCGGCGTCTGCGCGCGGTGAGAGCGACAGTATCGAGGGTCGCGGGAATGTTGGCGTGCGTCGCCATGAGCGCCGCGTCGCCAGCCGCCGGTGCAGCCGCGCCGGCGGTGGCCGCGTCCGTGCCGCGCTGCGAGAGCGTCGCCGGCAACCTCATCCACAACTGTGGCTTCGAAAAGGGCGTTCAAGGCTGGCGCAGCCAGGCGGTGACCACCATCGCCTTCGACGCGAGGCACGGCATCCCGGCGTCCGGCGCCCTGCGCATGACCAACCAACCGGCGAGCGAGGCGGGGGCCTCCATCTGCGTCGCCGTTCCCGGCGTCTCGACGTACGAGATGAGCGGCTACCTGCAGCGTCTAGACGGCCCGGGCGAATGCCTGGTCTTTCTCGAAGAGCACGCGACACTGGACTGCAGCAAGGGTGCCTCCGCGTTCCACGAGCTCGCCAACGAAGCCCTCGTCCGCGGCGCCTTCAAGCAGGTGCGCGGCAGCACCGCCCTTCGGCGCGACACCGTCGCCGTCCGCGCCGGCTTCGCCTGCTACGGCGAGCAGGACGACGACGTGCAGAGCGTGCTGCTCGACAACGTCACGCTGCGCCGGGTGGACGGCACGAGCGACGGCGGACGCTGAGACCCGACGTCTGACGCGGCGCGCTCGCTGCCCGCGTGGTTGCTAAGGAGGGGATCGGGCGAGCGCCCGCGCCGTCTCGCGCACGAGCCCGGGGCCGCGGTAGACGAGCCCCGTGTAGAGCTGCACCAGGTCGGCGCCCGCGGCGCGCTTGGCTCGCGCGTCCTCACCACTGCCGACGCCACCGGCACCGATGACGAGCGCCCGGCCGGCGACGCGGTTGGCGACGCGCACGAGTGCGGCGGTGGAAGACGCGGTAAGCAGCGCGCCGGAGAGACCGCCGGCCTCGCGCGCGCGTAACGATGTGGCGCCGGCGCGCGACAGTGTCGTGTTCGTGGCGACGATGCCGTCGATGCCTGCCGCGAGGGCCGCGTCGACCGCGGCATCGAGATCGTCTGGCGCGAGGTCGGGAGAGAGCTTGACGAGCAGCGGGACGCGCCTCGCCACGGTCAGCTCATTGCGCCGCCGCACGAGCGGCGCGAGCAGCTTCGCGAGCTCCTCCCTCGTCTCGAGCCGCCGCAG
>DATNCU010000002.1:0-7015 GCA_035607145.1 Thermoanaerobaculia bacterium | reverse complement strand
GGCGGCGGGGAGCCGGGGAACAGCCGCGCCGCCGGCACCACTTGGCGCGCGATGCCCGGGCCAGACCACAGCAGCCGCACCAGCGCGGCGCCGCTCAGATCGTGGAACTCGAGCACGATCGGATAACGGCGGCCGGCAACGAGGTCGACCGTGGCGCGGCGGGTGCGCTCAACGTGCGGGCCCCAATCGTCGACGATGCGGCGGCCGTCGATCCACAGCCGCGCGCCGTCGTCACTGCGCAGGTGGAAGGCGAAGGTGCCGGTGGCGGGCGCTTCGACCTCGCCGGTCCAGCGCACGCTGAAGCCATCGGCGGGCACGCCCGCCGCGGGCCGGTTTGTTCGCCAGTGGAAGTCGACGTGCGGGTCGACGCGGGCGAGCAGCGGGGTCGCGAAGTCGCCGGCGTAGTAGGTGCCGAGGAGGCCGTGAGTGACGGTGACGGCGCGGAAGGTCGCGGTGTAGGTGGCGTCCGCCGCGGGGGTGGTGATGGTGTGGGTGGGCGCGCCGCCGTCGGACCAGGAGACGAGCTCGTAGGTGGCGCCGGCGAGACTCTGCGGCGAGGGCGCGCCGATGGAGCGCTGCACGCCGGTGACGCCGAGCTCGGTGAGTGGCGTCGCGTACGGCGTGCCGTCGAGTGTCAGCCGTAAGCCCGGCGGCTCGGTGGCGAGGGTGAAGTGCGCCGTTCGGGGATGCACGTCGAGGAACGTCGAGGCGCCGAGACCGCTCGCGTCGACGACGTCGAGGTGGATGCGGAACCAGACGTTGGCGGCGGTCTCGCCGGCGGTGAAGGCGGTGAAGGTGCCGCCCGTGGCGCCGCTCGTCGCTGGCACGTACGGGTGCAGATGCTCGTCGTGGTGGAAGTCGACGCGCCACGTGTAGGCGCTCGGCGGCAGCGCGTCGTCCTCGGCGTCGGTGGCGGTGCCAGCATACGCGATGACGTCACCGCCGGCGTACGTCGATCCTGCCGCGGGCGCGGTGATCGTGGCCGTGGGCGCGTGGCCGTCGACGACCGAGAGTGTCGCCGCCGCACTGGTGACGCTGCCCGCCGCGTTGCTCACCACCACGGAGAAGCGGATGCCGTCATCGGCGAGCGTCGTCGTCGCGAGCGTGTACGCAGCCGCGGTGGCGCCATCGATCGCCACGTCGTTGCGGCGCCACTGATAGCTGAGCGGCGCCGCGCCGGTCGCCTCGACGCGGAAGGTAGCGGGCGAGCCCACCGCCACACGCACGTTCTGCGGCTGCACCGCGATCGACGGCGCGTCGACCGCCGTGTAGACGACGCGGCCGACGGCCCCGACGTCGTGGCGGAAGCCGTAAGCGAGGTAGTAGAGCGCCCCGTCCGGCCCGACGCGCAGGTCGACCGGGCCGTCGATGCCGCTCGCAAACGCGCTCACCGCGTTCCCGGCATCGGGGTCGAGACGCCGGATCCAGCCGCTGCAGAAGTCGGCAAAGAAGTAGGCCCCGTCGTAGCTGGCGGGGAACGGCTTCGCGCCCGGCGGCGCGGGACCCGTCGCCGCGAAGTCGTAGAACGCGGCGCCGGCGATGGCGCAGCCGCTCTCGCCGCTGGGGCCGTGCGGGTAGGCGAAGAGCGGCGGGCGGTAGGCGGGGTCGGCGGACGGACCCTCGACCACCGGCCAGCCGTAGTTGCCGCCGGGGACGATCTCGTCGATCTCTTCCCAGGTGCGGAAGCCGACGTCGTTGAGGAACAGCCGCGCGCTCGTGCGGTCGAAAGCAAAGGTGAACGGGTTGCGCAGCCCCATCGCCCAGATGCCGCGCGCGAGGCCGCTGGTGCGCGCGTAGAACGGGTTGTCCGCCGGCGGGTTGCCGTTCTCGTCCAACCGCAGCAGCTTGCCGAGCGGCGTCTCGAAGCTCTGCGCGTTGGTGGAGACGCCGTTCTCGCCGACGCCGACGTAGAGCATGCCGTCGGGCCCGAAGTGCAGCGCGCCGCCGTTGTGGATGTCGCGCACCAGCGGCGGGAAGTCGACCAGCACCTTCTCGCTGCCGGCGACGGCGCGGTCGCCGTTGGCGGTGTAGCGGCTCAGCCGGTTGTGCACCGTCGGCCCGAACGCCGTGTAGTAGACGTAGACGTACGGCGTGCGCGGGAAGTCCGGGTGCAGCGCCACGCCGACGAGCCCGCGCTCGCGCTGGCCGTCGACTGGGACGGTGACGAACGGCTTGTCGAGCAACCGGCCGTCGCGCACCACGCGTAGCGCGCCCTTCTGCTCGCAGACGAAGATGCGGCCATCGGAGGCGATCGCCATCGCGGTCGGCGAGTAGAGGCCGGTGACCAGCTCGGTCACCGCGAAACCGGGTGGCACGGAGAGCCCGGCCACTTGCGCTCGACCGGGCGCTGCCGTTGCGAGGAGGGACGCGACGACGACGAGGGCGAATGTAGACGCGCGGGAAGCGCCGAGCGGGCGCCGGCGGCGGGAGCTCATCGCAGCGATTCTAGGGGGCCGTTCGCGGGAACGCCGGCGCGAACGCGCGGCGACGGCATCAGCCACGCGAGACCGGCGGCGAGCCCGAGCGCCGCGAGCAGGCAGCCGGCAACGAAACGGCGCGGCCGGTAGAGCAGGTCGAGACGGTGCTCGCCGGCGGGAAGCCAGGCGCCGAGCAGCGGACCGTTGACGGCCACGGTCTCGTGCGGGCGGCCGTCGACGAGCAGGCGCCAGCCGCCGTCCTGGTAGACGGCGCCGGTGAGGAGCCGCGGCTCGGACGCCCGCAGCTCGGCGCTCCACCGCGTCGCCTCGTGCTGCGTGGCGGCGAAAGCGGCGCGGCCCCGGCGCGCCCGCCAGCGCGCCGCGGGCGAGCCGCCGGGACCGGTCGCGACGAGCGCGCGTGCCGCGAAGTCGCGTTGACGGCGCACCCACCGGCCCCAGTCGCCGCCGTTCTGGACCACTGCCGACGGCGGCAGGAAGAAGCGCGGCAGCGGCCGCGGGTGCTCGTAGATCCACAGTGACGGGTCGCGCCAGGCGACCGGCAGCGGCAGCTCGTAGCCGGGCGGCGCGAGCAGGTAGCGGACGCCGAGCAGGTCGTAGAGCCGCGCTCCCGGCTGGCCGAGCTGCGACGCGTTGGCGAGCGTCAACGGCCCGGGATCGCGCAAGGCCTGGATCAGCCCGACGTAAGTCGCCGGCCGTGCCGGCCCGTCGATGCGCACGTCGCTGAAGCCGTAGACCTGCGCGAAGTTGGCGGGGAAGACGTCGACGATTCCCACCAGCCGCGCGCCGGCGAGGTGCTCGGCGAGGAAGTCGAGCCCTGGGGTGCGCGGATAAAAGAGTCGCGCCGGTCCCGGCCGCGTCGCATCGCCGTGGAGCGCGAACAGCTCGACGGCGACGACCAGGGCGAGCAGCCAGTCCGCCGCTCGACGCAGCCGCGAGCCGAGCAGCAACGTCGACACAACGAGCGCGACGACGACGAGCTGCAACGTCAGCCACCACCCTTGTGGCGCGAGCTCCACGCTTCCGGGGGGCAGGTGCCCGAAGTAGGCCCAACAAACGAGCCCCGCCGTGACGAGCGCCGCGATCGCCAGCGCGCGCGCCGCGCGCTCGCCTCGCCGCCAGCGCTCCACCTCGCACGCGGCGAGGTACGAAGCGGCGAGCGCCACGAGCAGCATCAACCGGTGGTTCTCGTGCACCGACGAGGGACCGAGCAGCGGCAGCTGGCCCACGAAGCGGTAGAGCTGCGGCGGCTTGGCGATCAGCAGCAGGGCGGCCGCGGCGAAGCCGAGCAGCAACGACTCCTGCGGCAGCCGCGACCGCCGCCGCATCACCGCCGCGAGCGCCAGCACGCCGATGGCCGCGCCCACCGAGCCCGACCCCTGCTCGACGAAGTTGGCGTCACCCCAGAACGCCTCGTGGCCACCCCACGCCCGCACCGCGAAGATCGACAGCAGCAGCGGCTCGACCCGCGCCCCCCACGCGTGCCAGACCTCGGCCTGCTGCCAGCTCGACCACAGCTGCGCCAGCGTGGGCGTCTCGAGGAAGTAGGCGAGCGACGCGCCCCGCTCGGTCAGCGGCAGGTAGGCCTGCTGCAGCAGCAGCGCCGGCGCCAGCAGCGCGACGGCGAGCGCCACCGCGGCGCCGCAGCGCACCAGGAACGGCACCACCGCCGCACCGCCGCGGCGCCGCTCCCACACGAAGGCGAGCGCGAAGAGCCCCATCAGCACGCCCGACTGCAGGATGGTCTCGGGGTGGCCGCCAAGCAGCAGCGCCGCCGTCACCGCGGCGAGCAACGCCACGTCGCGCCGCCCGCCGTCGCGGTGGCAGCGCACCACGGCGTAGAGCCCGAGCGGCGTCCACGCCACCGAGTTGGCGATCGGCCAGCCGAGCCAGAGCAGCACCGCGCCGGACAGCCCGTAGCCGACGCTGCCGCAGAGGGCGGCCGCCTCGCCGAGCCCCTGTCGCCGCAGCAGCACGAACATCCCGACGAAGGCGAGCAGGATGCGCAGCGCGCCCGTGGCTCCGATGGCCGCCGGCAGCGGCAACGGCAGCGACGCCACGAGCAGCGGCTGGAAGACCTGCGACTGCGGGTCCCCCATCAGCGGCATCCCCGCGCCGGCGTGCTCGTTCCACAGCGGCCAGCGGCCGTCGTCGAGCGCGCGCCGCACCTCCGCCTGCCAGGGCACGATCTGGTGGACGAGGTCGCCCTGGATGGCGTGCGTCGGCGGCTGCGGCCCCGGCATCCCGCGCCAGGGCACGAAGTGGACGAGGTTGCCGAGCGGCAGCAGCACCTTGCCGCCGGCGAGCACCGGCCACAGCAGCACGAAGAGCAGCAGCGCGAAGACCGCCGCGATGCGCCACGGCACCGCGTCGTACCAGCGGCGCAGCACGGCGACGAGCGCCGCGCCGCAGGCGAGCACCAGCGCCGCGGGCAGCAACGCCGATGCGGTCCACGCCGCGTCCACGCTCCGTTACGCCTCGTCCGTCAGCCGCAGCGCGCGCTTGACGGCGAACCAGGCGTCGCCCAGCTTCCAGAAGCGGCTCGCCCGCATGCGCGCGACGGTGGCGCGGAGGTCGGCGATCTCCTGGCCCGCCTCGGCGCGCTCGAACTCCAAATCGCACTGCGCGGTGTGGAGCGCGGCGGCGGTTTCGCGCGCCTGCAGTCCGCGCGCCGCGAGCGCCGCCGTCACCAGACGGCCCGCCCAGACGACGTGGCGTTCACCGCTGCCGTCGACGGCGCGCAGCAGCAGCACCGAGTCGACGGGCGAGGCCGCCGCCGGGAACGGCGCGCGCACGAGCCAACCGCTGTGCAGCGCCGCGGGTCCGAGGACGGCGGCGACGTCGGGGCGCTCGCCGTCGACCGGCGCTGCACCGGCGAGCGCGCCGTCGAGCAGCACCTCCACTCGCGAGACGCCGCCGTATCGTCCCTGCGCCCAGCCGCGCAGGACGAGCTCGCCGCCGGCGACGTCGCACGCCTCGACCATCACCTCGGGCTCGCCCTGCAACGCCAGGCTGGTGAAGGTCTCGTCGCGCCCGGGCACCACCACCCAGAGGTCCTGGTGCCAGCACAGCGCCCGCGGCAGACGGACAGCGGAGCACGGCACGCCGGACGCCGCAAGAGTGCCGCGCACGAACGCCTCGTCCACCCAGGTCGACCCGTAGTCCTCGCCGGCGAGCGCGGCGATCTCGCTCGCCGGCTGGAAGCAGCAACCGGCAGCGGGCCGCTGATCGGGAGGCAGCAGCGACAGGTCGTGGGTGCTGAAGGCGAGGACGCCACCGGGCTCGAGCCGCGCGAGCAGCGCGCGTAACCAGGCTGCGAAGCGCGCCTCCGGCAGGTGAGTGAACAGCGAGGTGACGAGGATCGCCGCGTACCGCTCCGGCAGCGCCAGCGAGTCGGGCGCCGCGCTGGAGGCCAGCGCGCGCACGCCGAGCACGCGCTGCTGGAACGCGCGCGCCGCCGGCAACAGGTCGACGGTGGTGACCGCGCCGGCGGGCACGGCGTCGAGCAGGAAGCGGGTGACGCGGCCGTAGCCGCTCGCGAAGTCGAGCAGCGAGGGCACCCGGGCTGGGTTGCCGAAGCGCCAGCGCAGCACTTGCAGCAGCGCGCTCGCGATGCTCGCGCCGCTGAGGTAGTAGACGCACAGCGCGTGCTCGCCGTCGCCGCCGTGGAGGTCGCGCAGGAAGCCGAGCATCTCGTCGCCCGGATCGACCTCGAGCCGCGGATCGTCGGCGGATCTCCCCCACTCGGCGAGGAGCGCGCGCACCGCCGGCGGCGCGGGCGCGAGGGCGGCTTGCGGCATGGCGGAGGAGCTTATCCGGGCGCGGCGGAGCGGCGATATCGTTCGCGCGCCCACAGTTGTACGAGCGAAGAAATGTCTGCGCCCCTGCCGCCGCCTAGCGAACCGCGCGCCGTGGAGCGCGCACGACCGCTGCCGCCTCGCCGGCGGCGACTCCTCGCCGACGTCGCGTTGGCCCTGCTGCTGCTCTGGGCCGGCGGCACGTTCCTCTTCGAGGCCCACGGGGCGTATCACGACTGGCGCGCCGGCGCGCTGCACCATCCCACCCCGTTCTGGTGGCGGCTCGGCAGCCGGCCGTCGCAAAGGTGGCGCCGCTGTCTCACCAGCGTCGATGCGCTGCTGGGCGCCCGCGAGCCGGTCCTGCTGTGGGACCCGGGCAACGACTTCGACCGCTGGCGTTGGGCTGCGTACTTCCTGCCCCATCGCGACGTCGTGCAGGCCGGGCCGCAGACGCCGTCGGGCAGCGTCGTCGTCGCGAGCTCGCGCAGCGCACCGCCCGGCGCGCGGCGGGTGGCGGGAGAGAGCTGGTGCGGGCTCTACCGACTGCCGTGAGCGTGCCCGGCTGGTTGGCGGCGCCATTGTTGATGGGCCTGCTCGCGGTGGCCGGGCTGGCGATCGCGGCACGGCTGCCGGGCACGGCTGTGCAGCGGCTGGTCGTCGGCTTCGCCAGTGGCGCCGTCGTTCTGCACCTGATCCTCAGTGGCTTCGACGTCGCGCGGTGGCGTTGGTCGGCCGGTGTGGTGTTCGGTGCGCTCGTCGCCCTCGCCATCGTTGGGATTGCGC
>DATNCU010000738.1:0-2601 GCA_035607145.1 Thermoanaerobaculia bacterium | reverse complement strand
AAGTCGTTGGTCTCCAGGATCGCCGCGTCGAGGTCGCCGTCGCCGTCGAGGTCGCCGGTGGCGAGGCCGCGGCTCACCCGCAGCAGGTCCATGCCGGTGTCGCGCGCTTCGGCGAAGGTGCCGTTGCCGAGGTTCTCGTAGACTTGGTTGCGCTGCGCGAACTGCGCGCCGGGACGCAGCTGCCCCACCACGTCGTTGACGTGGCCGTTGGCGACGAGGAGGTCGAGGTCGCCGTCCTGGTCGAGGTCGAGGAAGTCGATGCCGAAGCCGAGCGAGAGCAGCGACGGCTCCGCCAGCTTGGCGGTGAAGCGCGCGTCCTGGAACAGACCCTCGCCGAGGTTGTGGTAGAGCGCCAGGCTCTCGAGGTCGAAGTTGGTGACCACGACGTCGAAGCGGCCGTCGCCGTCGTAGTCGTCGAGGTCGATGCCCATCCCTGCCTCGGGCTTCGCGGCGGGCGACAGCGCGGCGCCGGCGAGCATGCCGACCTCCTCGAAAGTGCCGTCGCCCTTGTTGTGGAAGAGCAGGTTGGGGTCGCCGTCGTTGGCGACGTAGAGGTCGGGCCAGCCGTCGAGGTCGAAGTCGAAGAAGCCGACGCCGAGGCCGTGCAGCGCCGGCTCGACGAGGCGGCTGGTAGCGGTGGCGTCGACGAACGTGCCGTCGCCGCGGTTCTTGTAGAAGCGGTCGGCGACGCCCGCGTACGCCTGCGGCTTGCAGTAGCCGACGATGCCGCTGTTCGGCTCGCGGCAATCCTTGTGTTTCGCGGGAGTGAAGTCGGCGTAATTGGCGACGTACAAGTCGAGATCGCCGTCGCGGTCGACGTCGGCGAAGGCGGCGCCGGCGCTCCATGCCGGGTCGCCGACGCCCGCCGCCGCGGTGGTGTCGGTGAAGCCGCCGTCGCCGTCGTTGCGGAAGAGCTGGTTCGGCCCCAGCTCGGTGACGTAGAGGTCCAGGTCGCCGTCGCCGTCGACGTCGCCCGCCACCGCACCGGCGCCGTAGCCGTTGACGACGATGCGCGAGCGCGCCGTGGCGTCGGCGAAGCGGCCGCCGCCCTCGTTGCGGAAGAGGCGCGAGCGCGCCGGCTCGCCGCCGTAGCCGGGCAGCGCGCCGCCGTCGACGAAGAAGATGTCCTCGTCGCCGTCGCCGTCGTAGTCGAAGACGACGACGCCGCCCACCATCGTCTCCACCATGTAGCGGCGGCCGGTGGAGGCGTTGTGGTGCCGGAAGTCGACGCCCCACTCGGCGGCGGCGCGGCGAAAGCGGATGGCGCTCGCGCCGGCGGGAGTCGAGAGCGGCGGCAGCGCGAGGAGCAGCAGCGCCACCGCCGCCGTGACCTTCGGATGGGCGGCGGCGGGCGGCCGCCGCGCCGCCATCACACGAAGAGCGGCGGCGCGCTTGCGCCGCGCCGCGCTTGCCGCGGCGTCCCGCGTCACGGTCGAGCTAGCGGCTCCCCTTGCGCAGCTGCTCGAGGTTGGCCGCCGCCGTCTTGTCCTGCGGGTTGATGGCGATCACCTGCTCGAGCAGCTTCTTGGCCTCGTCGTTCTTGCCCTGGTTCATCAGCAGCACCGCGAGGTCGCTCATCGCCGCCAGATGCCGCGGCTGGATCTGCAGCGCGCGCCGGTAGTCGCGCTCGGCCGCGGCGAGGTCGTGCATCGACATCTCCACCGCGCCGCGCAGGTAGACGAAGTCGGGGCTGCCGGGGAAGCGCGCCACCGCCATGTCGGCGGCGTTGAGCGCCGCCGCGTTCTGCTCGCGGCTGAGCAGCAGCCGCACCTGCAGCGTGCGGGCGAGCTCGTCGTCGGGAGCGGCCTGCAGGCGCTGGCTGACGACGTCGAAGGCCTGCTGGAGCTTGCCCTCCTGCGCCAGGCTCATCGCCGCCGAGGCGTAGGCGGGGAGCGCAGGCCCGCCGGCGGCGGGTCCGCCGCCCGCAGCGCCGCCGCTGGTGCCGGTCGCCGCGAGCGCCTGCGAGCGCGCCGCGGCGAGGCCCTGCGCGTGCTCGCGCGCCTGCGTCGCCTCGCCGGCCCGACCCGCGGCGTCGAGAGCGCGGGCGAGCGCGCCCCAGCCCGACTCGTCCTCGGGGTGGAGCTTGGTCGCCTTCTGCAGCATGGGCACGGCCTCGGCGGCCTTGCCGGTCGCCAGCAGGAGCTGGCCGTACTCGAGCGCGATGGCGGCCGCCGGCCGCGGGTCGCCGAGCTTCTTCGGATCGTCGGGCACCTGCGCGGCGAGCGGCTGCAGCGTGGCGATGGCGGCTGCCGGGTTGCCGGCCTGGCGCTGCGCCTTGCCGAGCAGCAGCACGAGCGCCGGCACCTTGCCCGCCTTGCCGGCGAGCATCTCCACCGCCTTCGCCGGTTGGCCGGCGAGCAGATAAGCCTCGGCGGCGACGCGCCGCACCTCGGGATCCATCGCCGGCGGGTGGTTGGCGAGCACGCTCTGCAGCCGACGGAGCGCGGCCTCGCCGTCGCCGACCTCCACCGCGACGCGCGCGGAGAGGAGCTGCACTGCCGGGCTCTGCACCAGGCCGTCGAGGAGCTGCGCCGCCTCGAGCGGGCGCTCGAGGGCGATGGCGAGCGTGGCGGCGACGAGACGCGCGTCGCCGTCCTGGGC
>DATNCU010000735.1:0-4105 GCA_035607145.1 Thermoanaerobaculia bacterium | reverse complement strand
CGTCGAGCGCGCCTTCGAGAAGAGCTTCGCGCGCACCAGCGAGCGCGGCTTGCCCTACATCGGCGGCGGCGACTGGAACGACGGCTTGTCGGCCGTGGGGCTCGAGGAGCGCGGCGAGTCGGTGTGGCTGGCGCAGTTCCTCGCCGGCCTGCTCGCCGACTGGGCGGAGATCCACAAGCGGCTGGGCGAGCGCGACAGACCAGGCCGCGCCGCCGAGCTGCTGGCGCGCCGCCACGCGCTGATCGCCGCCGTCAACGAGTACGGCTGGGACGGCGGCTGGTACCGGCGCGCGACGCGCGACGACCGCAGCTGGATCGGCAGCGCCAGCAACACCGAGGGCCGCATCTACCTCAACCCGCAGGTGTGGGCGATCCTCGCCGACGTGGCGCCGCCGCGGCGCGCCTCGCAGTGCCTCGCCGCGGTGCGCGAGCACCTGGTGACGCCGGCCGGCGCGCTGCTGTTGGCGCCGGCGTACTCCGAGCCCGACGAGACCATCGGTTACATCACCCGCTACGCCCCCGGGCTGCGGGAGAACGGCGGCGTCTACACCCACGCCGCGACGTGGGCCATCGCCGCGGCGGCGAAGCAGAAGGACGCCGAGCTGGTGGCGACGCTGCTCGCCGCCATGGACCCCACCAACAAGGACTCCGATCGCTACTGGGCCGAGCCCTACGTGCTGCCGGGCAACGTCGACGGCCCGGCCTCGCCGCTCGAGGGGCGCGCCGGTTGGACCTGGTACACGGGGTCGGCGGCGTGGCTGCCGCGCATCGTCTCGGAGTGGGTGCTCGGCGTGCGCCCGACGTGGGAGGGGCTGCGCTTCGATCCCTGCCTGCCGCCGCACTGGCCGGGGGCGCGGATGCGGCGGCCTTGGCGCGGCGCGTCGTTGGAGATCGAGATCGCGCGGGACAGCGCGCTGGCCGGGGGCGAGGTGGCAGTCGAGGCAAACGGCGTCGCGCTGGCCGGGGACACGCTGGCCGAAGTGGATACGGGCGCGGAGCTGCGCATCCACGTGCGCTGCGGTTGAGCCGCGGGCGCGCGAAGGCTCACGAGCGGCGAGCGCCGGCCCGTGCCGCCGCGTCAGTCGTCCAGCACCGCGCCGTTGGAGCCGACGATCCGCGCGTAGAACCGCCCGCTCGCCTTGATCGTGCGCTGTTGGCTGGCGAAGTCGACGTGCACGATGCCGAAACGCTTCGAGAAGCCGTGCGCCCACTCGAGGTTGTCGAGCAGCGACCAGGCGAAGTAGCCGCGCACGTCGACGCCGTCCGCCATCGCGCCGGTGACCGCGCGCAGGTGATCGCGTAGGTAGGCGACGCGTAGCGGATCGTCGATGATCCCGTCCGCGGCGACCGGCGGGTCGTAGAACGCGGCGCCGTTCTCGGTGACGTAGAGCGGCAGGTCGCCGTAACGTTCGCGCACCCAGCGCAGGCACTCGGAGAGGCCCTCCGGGTACACCTCCCAGTTCGTTTCTGTGTGAGTGCTGTGCCTCTGGCGCACCAGGACTGCACGGGTCGGCCAGCCTGTGGAGTCGTGGCGGACGACGTTGCGCGTGTAGTAGTTGACACCCAGCCAGTCGATCGGTGTGGCGAGGTCGCCGGCTTCCGCGTCGTAGCGCTCGCTCCACGCCTCGCCGTAGATCGCCGCGAGCTCCGGCGGGTAGCTGCCCAGCAGCGCAGGGTCGAGGTAGTGCCGGTTCATGTAGGCGTCCTCGCGCGCCGCCGCGGCACGGTCCTCGGCGCCTTCGCTCGCCGCGTGCTTGGGAGCGAGGTTGACGACCAGGCCAAGCTTTCCCGCGGCGAACGGGCGGCATGCTTGCATCGCGGCGGCGTGGGCGCGCAGCAGGTTGTGCGCTGCGGCTGCCGCCGCGAAGGCGCTGCGGCGCCCCGGCGCCAGCACGCCGTGCAGGTAGCCTCCGTCGGCCACCACCCAAGGCTCGTTGAGGGTCGCCCAGAGCTCGACGCCGTCGAGAGCCCGCACGCAGGCGACCGCGTAGTCGGTAAACCAGCCCGCGACGTCGGGGTTCGTCCAGCCGCCGCGGTCGTCGAGCGCCGCCGGCAGGTCCCAGTGATAGAGCGTCGCCACCGGCGCGATTCCCGCCGCGCGCAGCGCGTCGACGAGCCGGCGATAGAAGTCGAGGCCGCGCTGGTTCACGGGGCCGACGCCATCGGGCATCACGCGCGGCCAGGCGATGGAGAAGCGGTACGCGCCGAGCCCCAGCTCGCGCATCAGCATCACGTCCTCGGGCATGCGGCGGTAGTGGTCGCACGCCACGTCGCCGGTATCGCCGTCGCGCACCATCCCCGGCGTGTGCGCGAAGCGGTGCCAGATGCTCGCGCCGGCGCCGTCGGCGAGCGGCGAGCCCTCGATCTGGTAGGCGGAGGTCGCCGCGCCCCAGAGGAAGCCGGCGGGAAACCGCGATGCCTGCGCCACTAGCCGGCGATTCTCTCGGAGCTCTCGGCGTCGAAGACGTGCAGCGCCTCGAGCGGCACCTGCAGCTCGAGCTCGCTGCCCGGCGCCGGCGCGGCGGTGGGCTCGAGGATGGCCACCAGCGGCGCTTCGCGGATCCGTCCGTGCGCGATCGACTGGTGCCCCAGCGTCTCCACGATGTCGAGCTCGACGCGCAGCGGCGCCGCGGGGCCGCTGACTTCGCGCCCCGGCGGCAGCAGGTGCTCCGGACGGATGCCGACGATCACTCGCCGGCCGACCGCCGCGCGCGCCCACGGTTGCCAGGAAGGCGGCACCGGCAGGCTGAACCCCAGCCCTTCGAGCGTTCCCCGGCCGTTGCCGACCGTCGCCGGCAGCAGGTTCATCGGCGGCGTGCCGATGAAGCCGGCGACGAAGGCGTTGGCGGGGCGCTCGTAGAGCTCGAGCGGCGCCCCGACCTGCTGCAACCGCCCGCCCTTGAGCAGCGCGATGCGGTCGCCGAGCGTCATCGCCTCCACCTGGTCGTGGGTGACGTAGATCATCGTGGCGCCGAGCCGCCGGTGGAGCCGCGACAGCTCGGCGCGCATCTGCACCCGCAGCTTGGCGTCGAGGTTGGAGAGCGGCTCGTCGAAGAGGAAGACGTCCGGCTGGCGCACGATGGCGCGCCCGACGGCGACACGCTGCCGCTGGCCGCCGGAGAGCTGCTTGGGGTAGCGGTCGAGGAGCGCGTCGAGCTCGAGCGCCTCGGCCGCCGCCTCGACTCGCTTCCGTCGCTCTGCCACCGGCGTCTTGGCGATCTTGAGCGCGTACTCGAGGTTTTTCCGCACCGTCATGTGCGGGTAGAGCGCGTAGCTCTGGAACACCATGGCGATGCGGCGGTCCTTCGGCGCCACGTCGTTGACGACGCGGCCGCCGATCGAGATGGTGCCCTCGCTCGCCGTCTCCAGGCCGGCGATCGTCCGCAGCAGGGTCGACTTGCCGCAGCCGGAGGGGCCGACGAGCACCATCAGCTCGCCCTCGCGGATGGCGAGGCTCACGTCGTCGACGGCCACCACCGGGCCGTAGCGCTTGCTGACGCGGTCGAGGGCGACTTCTGCCAGGGGGTTCCTCCGCCAACCAGGCTGCCGGCGATTATCCCACTGCGAGTATCCGGGAGTGTCCGCATTCCTGGACATTTCGGAACCTGTCTGCCACAATCGCGATTCTCGCGGCAGGTCGGGGCCAAGGCCGCGAGAACGGGGGCGACGGCGACTCCCTCGGAGTGTTTTTCCCTTCGGGGTTTACACCACCGCCAGGGGCGCATAAGATTCCGCGGCTTTCCAACGGCCCGCACCGGTTCCTCAAGCCGATCCGGATCGCGGGCAAAACCAGCTGCCCACGTGGCTCAGGGGTAGAGCACTTCCTTGGTAAGGAAGGGGTCACCGGTTCAAATCCGGTCGTGGGCTCCACGACGCCTCCCGCGGTCAGAAGATCCAGTCGCCAAGCATCACCTCAACCCAGGACCTTCTCGATAACGCAGAGCAGAAAAGGACCGACAGGGCATGGCCAAGGAGAAGTTCGAGCGCAACAAGCCGCACGTGAACATCGGGACCATCGGTCACGTGGATCACGGCAAGACGACGTTGACCGCGGCGATCACGAAGGTTCTCGCGAGCAAGGGTCTGGCGAGCTTCGTGGCGTTCGA
>DATNCU010000724.1:0-3386 GCA_035607145.1 Thermoanaerobaculia bacterium | reverse complement strand
CGATCTGGAAGTCCTCGAGCGCGGGGTAGAGGATCTCCTCCACCGTCGGCCCGAGGCGGTGGATCTCGTCGATGAACAGCACGTCGCCGGGCTCGAGGTTGGTGAGGATGGCGGCGAGGTCGCCGGCGCGCTCGAGCACCGGCCCCGACGTCGAGCGCAGCGGCTTGCCCATCTCGTGGGCGACGATGTGGGCGAGCGTCGTCTTGCCCAGCCCCGGCGGCCCGAACAGCAGCACGTGATCGAGCGCCTCGCCTCGCTCGCGCGCCGCCTGCACGAAGACGCGCAGGTTGTCGACGATCTTCCGCTGGCCGACGTAGTCGTCCAGCTGCCGCGGCCGCAGCGACTGCTCGAGCTGCAGCTCGTCGGGATCGGGCGCGCCCGTCACCAGGCGCGGGGTGTCGGACACGCGTGGATTGTAGCCGCGGCCGGGGCCGCTCGACGGAGGCTGCCGCCGTGCTAGCTTGGTCGCACGAACGCTCCCGCCGACGCGACCGGCGCCCTCGCCAGGAGACCGCTCGAGCTCGCGGTCGCGGGCCCGCCATCGCCGAACGAGGATGACCTCGAGAAGCTGCAGCGGGACGCCGTCGGCTACTTCCTCCGCGCCGTCAACCCCGACAACGGGTTGATCGCCGACAGCTCGCGGCCCGGCGCACCGTGCAGCATCGCCGCCACCGGGCTCGGCCTCGCCGCCCTCGTCGTCGGCGCGGCGCGCGGCCACCTGCCGCGCGATCAGGCCGCCGCGCTCACCCTCGCGGCGCTGCGCTTCTTCCGCCACAGCCCCCAGGGCGAGGAGCGCGACGCCACCGGGCATCGCGGCTTCTATTACCACTTCCTCGACCTCGCCACCGGCCGGCGCATCTGGGATTGCGAGCTGTCGATGATCGACACCGCCATCCTCATCGCCGGCGTGCTCACCAGCGGCCGCTACTTCTCGGCGGCGACCGACGACGAGCGCGAGATTCGCCAGCTCTCGGGCTACCTCTACGAGCGCGTCGACTGGCCCTGGGCGCTCGAGGGCGGCCGGGTGCTGTCGATGGGGTGGAAGCCGGGCGTCGGCTTCCTCGACTACGGATGGGCAGGCTACAGCGAGGCGCTGCTGCTCTACCTCCTCGGGCTGGGTTCGCCCACCCACCCGCTGCCGACGGCGAGCTACGACGCCTTCACCGCGAGCTACCACTGGGAGAACCTCTACGACCTCGACTTCCTCTTCGCGGCGCCGCTGTTCGTCCACCAGCTCTCCCACCTGTGGATCGACTTCCGCGGCATCCAGGACGCTTTCATGCGCGAGAAGCGGTCCGACTACTTCGAGAACAGCCGCCGCGCCACCCTCGTGCAGCAGCGCTACGCGATGCGCAACCCCAAGTGGTTCGAGGGCTACGGCGAGAACTGCTGGGGCGTCACCGCCGGCCCCGGCCCGGGCTTCTGCAAGCACCGCGCGGCTGGCGGCGTCGAGCGGCAGTTCTACGGTTACGTGGCGCGCGGCGTCCCCTTCGGCCCCGACGACGGCACGCTGGCACCGTGGGCGGCCGTCGCCTCCCTGCCGTTCGCGCCGGAGGTCGTGCTGCCGGCGCTCGCGCACTTCCGGAACACTTATCCCCAGGTGGTCAGCGACGAGGGACTGCTCACCAGCTTCAACCCCAGCTTCGACAGCGGCGACGGGACGCCTGCCGGCTGGCTCTGCGGCGAGCACTTCGGGCTCGATCAGGGGCCGCTGGTGCTGATGATCGAGAACCACCGCTCGGGGCTGCCGTGGGCCCTGATGCGCGAATGCCCGGCCATCGTCACCGGGCTGCGGCGCGCCGGCTTCCGGCGCGGCTGGCTGCGGGCGAGCGGATGATGAAGACCATCCGGACGATGAGACCCTTGCCGCGCGAGACGCCGTCCGTGGCGCTGTTGCCGGACGACCCCTTCGACGGCGAGCTGGTAGCGCAGGTGCGGCCGCCGGAGTGGATCAACCCGCCGCCCGCCCGCCGCTACAACCTGGTGGTGATCGGCGGCGGCACCGCCGGGCTGGTGGCCGCGGTGGGCGCCGCTGGCCTCGGCGCCCGGGTCGCGCTGGTAGAGAAGGACCTGCTCGGCGGCGACTGCCTCAACGTCGGCTGCGTTCCCTCCAAGGCCATCCTGCGCGCGGCGAGCTTCTACGCCGACCTCGGCCACGCCCCGCGCTTCACCGGCGACGCGCAGCCCGCCGTCGACGCCAACTTCGCCGCCGTCATGGAGCGCATGCGCCGGGTGCGCGCCCACCTCGGCCGTGACGACTCGGCCCACCGGCTGCGCGGCCTGGGCATCGACGTGTTCTTCGGCGCCGCCGCCTTCCTTGACCGCCGCCGGGTGGCGGTGGGCGACGCCACGCTCGCCTTCGACAAGGCCCTCATCGCCACCGGTTCGCGGGCGGCGCGGCCGGACGTCGAGGGCATCGAGGCCGCCGGCTACCTGACCAACGAGACGGTCTTCAACCTCACGACTCGCCCGCGGCGGCTGCTGGTGGTCGGCGGCGGCCCGCTCGGCTGCGAGCTGGCGCAGGCCTTCGCCCGCCTCGGCTGCGCGGTCACCATCGCCGCCCACGAGCCGTACTTCCTCCCCGGCGAGGAGCGCGACGCGGCGGAGATCCTCGCCCACGCCCTGCGCCGCGACGGTGTCGACGTGCGGCTCAACACCGACGTCCGGAGCGTCACCGTTGCGGCCGGCGAGAAGCGAGCGCGGCTGGTCAACTACGACCAGGACGTGACGGTGGCGGTGGACGAGATCCTGGTCGGGGCCGGGCGCGTGCCCCACGTCGAGGGGCTGAACCTCGAGGCGGCCGGCGTCGACTACGACCCGCGGCAGGGCGTGCGGGTGAACGACTTCCTGCAGACGACCAACCGGCGCATCTACGCCGCGGGTGACGTGGCGCTCGACAGCAAGTACACCCACGCCGCCGATGCCGCCGCGCGGCTGGTGGTGCAGAACGCGCTGTTCCTGGGGCGCCGGAAGCTGAGCTCGCTGACCATCCCTTGGTGTACCTACACCGACCCCGAGATCGCCCACGTCGGCATCTACGTGCGCGACGCTCGCGACCAGGGCTTCCCGATGAAGACCTTTACCGTGCCGATGAGCGACGTCGACCGCGCGGTGCTCGACGGCGAGCCGGAGGGATTCGTCAAGATCCACGTCCGTGACGGCACCGACACCATCCTCGGCGCCACCATCGTGGCGCGGCATGCCGGCGAGATGATCAACGAGATCTCGCTCGCCATGGTGGCGGGGATCGGCCTGAGGGCGCTGGCGCAGGTGATCCACTGCTATCCCACCCAGGCGGCGGCGATCCGCCAGGCCGGCGACGCCTACAACCGCAGCCGCCTGACGCCGCTGCTGAAGACGATCAGCCGCCGTTGGCTGGCCTGGGC
>DATNCU010000714.1:0-12744 GCA_035607145.1 Thermoanaerobaculia bacterium | reverse complement strand
CTACTTCGCGACGATGGGCGTCCCCATCCTGCGCGGCCGCGGCCTGCGGCCCTCGGACACCGCGGAGATGCCGCGCGTCGCCGTCGTCAACGAGCAGCTGGCGAACCGCTACTGGCCCAAGGCCGACGCGATCGGCAAGCGCATCCGCCTTCTGGGGGAAGAGACCAGCCGCCGCGACGGCGAGCCGGTGGAGATCGTCGGCGTGGCGCGCACCATCAAGTACCGCTCGCCCACCGAGAAGCCCACCGACTTCGTCTACCTGCCGCTCGCCCAGCACCCGCGCGAGCGCATGGTCCTGCTGCTGCGCACGACCGGCGACCCGCTGCAGCTCGCTGATCCGGTGCGCGACCTCGTGCGTGCGATCGACGCCAACATGCCGGTCGTGGAGATGCGCACCTACCAGGACCTGTGGCGGTACCACACCGTCGAGGGCCCCGGCGTGGCGATCCAGATGATCGGCACCATGGGCGCGGTCGCCCTGCTGCTCGCCGTCTCCGGCCTCTACGGGCTGATCTCCTACAACGTCAGCCGGCGCACGCGCGAGCTCGGCATCCGCATGGCCATCGGCGCCGGCAGACCCGCGGTGCTGCGGCTGGTCATCGGCAAGGGCCTGACGCTGGTCGCCGTCGGCACCGCGATCGGGCTGGCGATGGGCATTGCCATCGAGCGGTTGATGAACTCCATGCTCTTCGACAGCGGACGCGTCGACGTCGCCGTGTATCTGCTCGTCGTGCCGTCGATGGTGCTGGTGACGATGTTGGCCGCCTACGTGCCGGCGCTGAGGGCGTCGCGCATCGCGCCGACGCTGGCGTTGCGGTACGACTGAGGCGGCAGCGCGGGAGAGCATTAGGATGCGCCGCACACGCGGGCGAGCTGGTCGCTCGCGAAGTCGCAGGAGGTGCGGTGAAAACATCCGTCTGTTGTCTCGTCGGTGCCCTGGTGCTCGTCGCGTCGTCTGCGCACGCCGACCAGGCGAGCGCGCGGGCCAAGCTCGCCGCTGACCACGTCGCCTTCACGCCGGACGCTTTCCTGAACGAGGTCGCTTCCGGCAACGTCGAGCACGTCAAGCTCTTCCTCGAAGGCGGAATCGATCCCGCGGCGAAGAACGCGCAGTCGCAGACCGCGCTCTGGCTGGCCGTGGAGCGCCAGCACCTCGACGTTCTCCAGGCGCTCATCGCCGGAGGCGTGGCACCCAACGAGACCAACGCGCCGGTCGGGTCCGGCGGCAAGACGATCGTCTTCGCTGCCGTCGATACCGGCGACGCCGCGTACGTCCGCGAGCTGGTCGCGGCGGGCGCCGACGCCAAGAAGGCCAACGACTACGAGGTCCCGCCGCTCGCCGAAGCGGCGCGCACCGGGAACCTCGAGATGTGCAAGGTCCTCCTCGCGGCGGGCGCCGATCCCAACGCCGCGCCGGCCGGTTTTCCTCTGCTGTTCGGCCCAGTCAACGAGGACCACCTCGACGTCGTGCGGCTCCTCCTCGAGTCGGGAGCCAAGCTCGGGGAGCACAAGGACACGATGATCCAGAACGCCAAGACGCCCGAGATGCGTGAGCTCCTGGAGAAGGCCGAATAGGGCGCTGACTCGTCGCGTGCGCCGCGGTCAGCGCCAGGCCCAGCCGAGCCAAGGCTTGCCGCGGTAGGAATCCGCCACCACCCAGGCCGCCGCCATGAGCGCCACCGTGGTGACGACCTCGCCCCACTGGAAGGCACTGAGGTTGCCCGTCACCACGCGAGGCAACCACACGATCAGCGCGAACCCGGCCAGCTGCAACACCAGGAGCGTCGCCGCCAGCCGTGCCCAAACGCCGCTGAGGATCGCCAGCCCCGCGGCGACGAAAGCGGCGCCGGTCAGGTAGGCCCAGAAGTCGGGCGACGGCGGCCAGCCAGGTATCAGGACGACCGTCTCCTTGAGATAGACGAAGTGAGCCAGGCCGAATGGGATCAACGCCAGCCCGCAAAGCACCCGAGCGATGCGCAGACCGTTCTCGCCGGTGGCGAAGCCGAAGCGCTGAGCGTCGCGGTCGCCGGCGAACCAGACGTACAGCACCCAGGCGGCCGCCACGATCAACGCGGTCTGACCGAAACCCCAAGCAGCCAGCAGCGTGGGGTGGAGGTAGAAAACCTGGGGCACTCTAAAGAGCAGCAGCCAGACCAGCAAATAGCCGAGCAGCACGCGCGAAGCGACGGCGGCCGTGCGTCGCCACAGCAGGCCGATGCCGCATCCCAGATAGACGAGAGCGCAGAGGTAGACAAGGGTTTCCCGCACGGCCGCGGGCGTACCCTTGGGCAGAGATGGCCACGTCGGACCGAAATCGCCTTTGATCAGGCCCAGGATCCCGAGCCCGATCAAGGTCACGGCGAAAACCGCATGACCCACGCTCGCTATGCGAATCGCGCTTCCACCGGTGTTCTCGCTGCTCATTTCAGCGCGCGAGTATGCCGTCGCGAGGGCTGGCGCATGCCTACCGCGGGCCGAGTGGCGGCCCACCAAGGCTGAGTGGCGGTACAAAGCGCGCACCGAGCGGTCGTAAGCCGGCACGCGAGCACCTACGGCGCTAGCCCAGTTCTCGCCTACCGCCGTTTGCGGATAGTCGTCTCCTCAACGACCCACAGCTCGTTCTCCGGAGCTTCTTCTCGCAACGCCCAAACGAGCCGCTCGGCGACTGCCAGCAGGTGCGGCGTGTCTTGGATGGCGAGTCGAAAGACGATGAACCCTGGCCATTCAGCGGGCGGGTAGGCGCGAATGTTCGCGAAACCCATGTCCAACGTGACGAGGATGCGTCCTTCCTCACGACACGCAGCACTGACGACGCCGTCGGGCTGCGCGGCGAGGCCTTGGCCGAGCGCCGTCAGGCAGTCGAACCCTCTCGCACGGAAGAGGGCGGCCAACTCCTCCGGAAGGTTCTCGTCAGTCTTGAGCCGCACTCCCGTCAAGCCGGCAGGCCAACGACCTGCTCACGAGCGAGGTCGGCAGCGTAGGCGATACACGCCTGGATCCCCTCAGCCGTCAAAGTCGGGTAGCTGGCTAGGATCTCCGCATGCGATCGTCCGACGGCCAGGTTGTCGAGCACGACCGACACAGGGATCCGAGTGCCCCGGACACAAGCCTGGCCATGGCAGATTGCCGGATCGACCGTGACGTGCTGCTGCCAGTTCATGAGCTGAATTCTAAGGCCTAGGGCAGCAGAGGTCGTCCATGGACTCACGGAGGCGACGTCCTCGCGTTGCGTTTTCAGCCACGCTTCGGCTGCTCCCGTGTGTTGACCGGATCCGAAGGGCCAGTAGCCCACAGCTGTACACGAAAGTCCGCGCGGCGATCGCGTGGTCGGAGTGCGAGGTCTCGTCGGATCTCATAAAACAGGCAGTTCAAGAGGAGATCGTGCTGCTCACGGGACGGGCTGGGATTCGAAGTGCGAGTTTCCTCACGGTAGAGAATCAGAGCCTCGATGACGGGCTGCGGGGCAAATAGCAGGAGATTGTTGGAGGAGGCTGAAAACTCTCGCAAGCCCTCCTCAGTGTTGTTCGGGCCCTGGAGGACGCCACTGAGACTCGCCACGAAGGCTTTGTAGCGCTCGAGTTTCTCCTTGCGCCACTCGGCCTCGCGTTCCTTGCGCTTTGTGAAGACATACCCTGCGACAGCTGCGAGTACTGCAGCGAGAATGACTCCGGCAGCGGAAACAGCTGCGGTTGTTAGTTCGGGGGTCATGAGTCAGCGCAGGGACAGCTCGCTCGCCCGCAACACCTGTGGCGCCTCTGGCCCCAGCAGCCCCGCATCGCGCAGCGCCCTCAGCGCGGGCCGTAGTGCCGTCATGGCCCGCGCCAGCGTCTCGGCTCCCTCTTCCTCGCTGCTCTCGCGGCCCTTGTCGAAGATCTCGTCGAAGGGGCTTCGAGGCCGCGGGTACTCGCGCACTTCGACCTGCGCGTCGGGGGCGAGGTGCGCCGCCTGCTTTGCCAGCCGCAGCGCTGTCTCGTAGCCGCCCAGCTCGTCCACCAGGCCACGCTGCTTCGCGTCGACCCCCGACCACACTCTCCCCTTCGCCAGCTCTTGCAGCCTCGGCAGCGACATGTGCCGCCCATCGGCCGCCTTCTTCGTGAAATCCGCGTACACCCGATCCAGCCAGCCGTTGAACTTCGCCCACTCGTCCTCGTCCATCGGCTCGATGCCGCTCCACATGTCGGCGTGGGCGCCGCGTTGGACGCTGTCGAAGGTGATGCCGAGCTTGCCCCAGAGGTCGCGGGTGACCATCTTGCCGCCGTAGACGCCGATCGAGCCGGTGATCGTCCCCGGGTGGGCGACGATCTTGTCCGCCGCCATGGCGACGAAGTAGCCGCCGGAGGCGGCGACGTCGCCGAAGCTCGCGATCACCGGCTTGCCGCGCTTCCGCGCGCGCACCACCTCGCGCCAGATGGTGTCGGAGGCGACGTAGGAGCCGCCGGGGCTGTCGACGCGCAGCACGATGGCGGCGACGTCGGGCGCCTCCGACGCGGCGCGCAGCGCTGCCGCGACCGTGTCGCTGCCCATCACCACCGTGCCGGTGAGCGGGTCGGAGTCGCTCTTGCCGCGCATGACGTCGCCGACGCCGTAGACGAGGGCGATCGTCTTGTCGCCGCGGCTCCACGGGTGCTGGATGCGTTCCCAGTACTTGCGCAGGTAGAGCAGCTGCGGCGCGCCGCCCTTGCCGCCGAGCTTCTCCACCCGCTCGTAGACCTCGTCGCGGTAGAGCAGGCCGTCGACGAGCTTCGCCCCGACCGCCTCGGCGCCGAGCATCGGGCCGGCATCGATACTCGCCCGCAGCTGCTCCACCGACACCCTCCGCGCCTGGGCGATCTCGTCCACCATGTGGTCGAAAATCGACCCGGCGAGCGCGTCCATCGACTCGCGGTGCGCCGGCGTGAAGGCGGTGTCGGTGAAGGTGTTCGGGGCGTTCTTGTACTCGTAGCGCTGCGCGAACTGCGGCTGCACGCCGATCTTGTCGAGGGTGCCGCGCAGGAAGAGCGAGGTGAGCTCGAGGCCGGTGAGCCCCACGTCGCCGCTGGGCTGGATGTAGATCTGGTCGAAGGCGGTGGCGAGGTAGTAGGCGCCGTTGGCGGGAGTGCCCTCGCCGAAGGTGTCGGTCCAGGCGATGGCGGGCTTGCCGGCGCGGCGGAAGACGGCGACGGCGTCGCGCAGCTCCTCGATGCCGGCGAGGCCGATGCCCTGCGGGTTGACGCGCGCGACGAGGCCGACGACCTTCTTGTCGGCCGCCGCGGCGTGAAGGGCTTCGATCACGTCGCGCAGGCGCATGCGGCGGTCGAAGACGCCGGCGAAGGGGCCTTCGGGGCGCTGCTCGAGCAGCGGCGTCGAAAGGTCGAGCTCGAGCACGGCGCGCTGCGGCACGCGCGACTCGCGCCAGCCGGCCCAGACGAGGACGCCGACAGCGGTGACGACGACTACCGCGGCGATGGCGAAGAACGCGAGGATCACCTTCGAGCGCCTTCTCATGAGCCAACCTCCTGCGCGGCCGGCCGCGCCCGGGCATTGTGTCCGGCCACCGCTTGGAACGCGAGTGCCGCCGCCTTACAGTTACGCCCATGCGGGCAGTCTCTTCCGTCCCGTCGGCGGCCGCCGGCGCCGGCGAGCCGGCCGCTTCGCGCGTCGTCGTGGTCGTGCCCTGCCACAACGAGGCGGCGAGCGTCGGCAAGGTAGTGGCGGACTTCCGCGCCGCGCTGCCCGGCGCCGAGGTGCTGGTGGTCGACAACGCCTCGACCGACGGCACCGCCGAGCTCGCACGAGCCGCCGGCGCCCGCGTCGTCGGCGAGCCGCGGCCGGGCAAGGGCTTCGCGCTCTTGACCGGCTTCCGCGCCGCGCGCGACGCCGACTACTTCGTGATGGTGGACGGCGACGACACCTACCCGGCCGAGGACGCGCACCAGCTGCTCGCCGCCGCGGCGGCGGGGGCGGACATGGTGGTGGGCACGCGGCTGTCCGGACCGGAGGCGGGAGCCTTTCGCGCCGGGCACTCGCTGGGCAACCGGCTGTTCATCCTCCTCGTGCGCGGGCTCTTCGGCGTGCGCACCCGCGACCTGTTCTCGGGCTACCGCGTGCTGTCGCGGCGCTTCCTCGCCACCGCACCGCTCATCGCCCGCGGCTTCGAGGTGGAGGCGGAGCTGTCGCTGCAGGCCGCGGCGCACCGCTTCGCCATCGCCGAGGTGCCGATCCGCTACCGCGCGCGGCCGGCGAGCTCGCCGAGCAAGCTGCAGACCTATCGCGACGGAACGCGCATCCTGCTCGCCATCCTCACCTTCTTCCGCGACTACCGGCCGCTGGCGTTCTTCGGCACGCTCGCGCTGCTGCTGCTGGTGCTGTCGCTCGCCGGCGGCGCCGTCGTGGTGACGGAGTTCCTGCGCACGGGCCTCGTGCCGCGGCTGCCGCTCGCGGTGCTGTCGGCGGCGCTCTTCATCCTCGCCGCGCTGTCGTTCACCTGCGGCGTGCTGCTGTCGTCGATCAACCGGCGGGCGGCCGAGCTCGCGGCGTTGATCCCGTGGCGTTAGCGGCGCGCCGCTTGCGCATCCTGCTGCTCTACGAGGCGGTCTACCCCGACAACATCGGCGGGGTGGAGACGCGCAACTGGGAGCTCGGCCGCGCGCTCGGGCGGCGCGGGCACGAGGTGACGGTCGCCGGCTTCTGCGCGCCGCTGCCGGGCGAGCCGCCGAACGTGCGGGTGCTGCCCCTCGGGCCGAGCCCGCGGCTCTACAACGCCGGCGGGCGGCGCAGCACGCGAGCGGCGCTGCGTTTCGCCACGGCGGTGGCGCGGCTCGACGTCTCGCCGTACGACGTGGTCGAGACGGCCAACATGCCCTACGTGCACGTGTTGCCGCTGGCGCTGCGCTGCCGGCTCTCCGGGAAGCCTCTGCTCGTGAGTTGGTACGAGTACTGGGCGGGGTACTGGCGTGGTTACGTGAGCGCCGGAAAGGCGCCGGTGTACCGCGCGATCGAGTGGCTCACGGCGCAGCTCGGCTCCGCGGCGACGGCGAGCAGCAGGTTGACGCTCGAGCGCCTGGCGCCGCGGCGGCACCGGCGCGGCGAGGTCGAGCTGGTGCCGTGCGGGATCGAAGTGGAGCGGGTGAAGGCAGCTGCCGCCGAGGGAATTGCGGGAGGCGCAACCGCGCCGCGTATCGAGGGCGGCGAGGGCGCTGCGGCGGCGAGCGAACCGGCACCGCCGCTGGTCTTCGCCGGCCGCCTGCTCGAGCACAAGCGGCTCAACTTGCTGCTGGCAGCGCTGCCGCGCGTCGCGGCCGCGGTGGATACCGACAACGCGGCGCCGGCACGCGCACCGCTGCTCACCATCTTTGGCGAAGGCCCCGACCGCCCACGCCTCGAAGCGCTCGCAGGTGAGCTCGGTATCGCCGACCGCGTACGCTTCCGCGGCCACGTCGCCACCAGCGAGGAGGTCTGGCGCGAGCTCGGCCGCGCCCGCATCGCCGTGCAGCCTTCCGCCCGCGAGGGCTTCGGCCTCTTCCCGCTCGAAGCGATGGCCGCCGGCCTGCCCGTCGTCCACTGCGAGAGCAGCGAGAGCGCCGTAGCCGAGCTGGTCCGCGACGGCATCGACGGCGTCGCGGCCCCCGCCGACGCAGCCGGCCTCGCCGCCGTGCTGACGGCGCTGTTGCAGGACGAGCCCCGCCGGGCCCGCCTCGCCGCCGCCTCTCGCGCGCGCGCCGCGGAGTACGACTACGACGCCATCGCCGCCCAGTTCGAGCGCGTCTGCGAGTCGCTGTTCATCGCAGCGCGAAGTGCGAGTTCTCGATGATGCCGAGCGCGTTGCCGAAGGGGTCCTGGAGGACGGCGACTCGGATCCCCTCGCCAACGTCCTGCACCGGGCCCAGGCTCACCGCCCCGAGGCCGACGAGCTGCGCGTGCGCGGCCGCCGCGTCCGCCACGCCCCAGTAGGGCACGGCCCCACCGAGCCCCTGCTGCCCCGCTTCGGTGTCCGGGTGCAGCCCGAGCTCGTAGCCGCCGACGTTGAACCCGACGTAGAAAGGCTCGTCGAAGTAAGGCGCAATGCCCAGCACCTCCGAGTACCACGCCTTGGCCCTCTCCAGGTCGGGGGCGTGGTAGATGGCCGTCCGCAGTCCTTGGAACATCGCACCCTCCCTTCAACCGTTGACCGGAGAACCCGCGCGTCGTACTGTAATACAGTGAGCGCTCCGGAGAAGTCGGCTTCGCTGCTCACCGTGCGCATCGGCGCCGAGCTCGCCCGCTCGCTCGCCCGCGAGGCGCGGCGGCGGCGCAAGACCAAGAGCGAACTAGCGCGCGAGATCCTCACTGCCAACCTCGTCGGCGAGGGCGCCCCAGACCCGGCGGCGGAGGCCCGGCGACAGTCGCTGCTGGTGAGCCACCGCCGATCAGAAAAAGAGACGCTCGCCTTCCTCGAATCGGCGGCTGACGTCCGGGGCTGGAAGTGAAGCGGGGCGACATCGTGGTGGTGGCGGCAAAGGGTGCCTATACCGGCAAGCCGCGACCGGCACTGGTGGTGCAGTCGGATCTCTTCAATCCCACTCACCTCAGCATCACCGTCTGCCCGATCACCTCCGACTGCGTCGATGCTCCCTTGTTCCGCGTCCCGGTGCCGCCCGGCAAGCGCACCGGCTTGCGTGTGGCATCGCAGGTGATGGTCGACAAGGTGGTGACTGTTCCCCGGACTGCCGTCAGCGGCTACCTCGGCCGCTGCGACGATGCCGAGCTGGGCGCGACCGATGACGCCCTGCGCCGCTGGCTGGCGCTGGCCTGACGCGGCGTCGCGGGTTACGGCTTCTGCGCCACGGCGAGCAGCGAGTCGCCCAGCCAGGGAGTCACGACGACGCGGCCGATGAGCTTACGCAGCGGCTTGAGGAATGGGTTGCCTTCGCCGACGAGGGCGAAGTTCGACATGGTGGCCATGCGCTCGGTGACGAGGCCGGCGGCGGCGAAGGCGCCGCGCAGCTTCCGCGCCGAGAACATGTGGACGTGCGTTGGATCGAGCCAGAAGCTCCAGCGGCGACCGAGGAGCGGCCGGGCGAGGCTGCCGGCGTTGAGGGTGATGACGAAGAGCTTGCCGCCGGGTGCGAGCGCGCGGGCGCACTCGCGCAGCGCCTCCGGGTAGCGCGGCAGGTGCTCGATGACGTCGAGCATCGTGATCGCGGCGAAGCTCGCGTCGTCGTACGGCAGCGGATCGTCGGCGCTTCCGGTCGCAACCGGGGCGCCGCTGCGTTCGCGGGCTTGCGCGGCGGCCTCGGCGGAGAGCTCGATGCCGGCCGGCTCGTAGCCCGCCTGCGCGAGCGCCGCGAGCCAGAAGCCGTAGCCGGCGCCGAGGTCGAGCACGCGGCCGCCGTGCACGCCGTGGCGGCGCAGCAGCGCCAGCAGCCACGCGAGGTAGCGCTCGCGTCCGGCGTGGAGGCGGAAGTACTCGCGGTCGAAGTAGCCGGCGGGGTGGGTCTCGGCGGCGCTCACTCGCGACCCGCCAGGCGCGCGAGCTCCGTCTGCCAGCCGAGGACGAGCTCGAGCCGCGGTGGGCGCGCGATGCGTGGATCGCGGCCGACGACGACGGCGCCGCCGTCGGGCAGCAGCGCGTAGCGGTCGAGGTCGGGGTCGGCGTAGACGACGCGCGGCGGGCCCAGCCACGGCGCGGAGCCGGCGTTCGGGCTCGCCGCGGTCGCGAGCGAGGCGGGCGAAGCAGAGCCGACGTCCACGGCGAGCAGCTGATCGCCGTGGCGGTACCACAACCGCCGGCCGTCGGGCGACCAGCGCGGCTGGGCGCCCCCTTCCCGCGAGACCTGCAGACGTCCGTGAACGCCGCCGGCGTCGAGCGCGCCGAGGTAGACCTCGATGCGGGCGTCATCCACCGCTGACCAGGCGAGCCAGCGGCTGTCAGGCGATGCCGTGGCGAAGCGCTCCTGCGCCGGCGTGCGCAGGAGCGGGCGCGGCTCGCCGGCCGGCTCGCCGCCGGCGAGCGGCAGCAGCCAGAGGTCGGTGGCGGTCGTCTCGTCGTCCTGCACGAAGATCAACGCGCGGCCGTCGGCGGTGGTCGCCACCGGGTAGCGCTCGCCATCCGTCGGTCGCGGCGGCCGCGCCGGCAGCAGTGGCGCCGCGGCCGACGAGCCGTCGCCGCTGACGCGCATGAGCCGCAGCTTGCCGTCCTCGCCGGCGGCGGCGAAGAAGAGCCAGCGGCCGTCCGTCGACCACACCGGCTCGACGATCCACCCGCGTGCGAGGCGCACGGGTGCGCTGCCGGCGCCGCCGCCGGTATCGCCGGCGCCCAGGTCGACCGCCCACATGCCGTTCGCGCCCGCTTCGGCGGCGGTGAACGCCAAGCGCCGGCCGCCGCGCGCGACCGCGACGTTGCGGTACGCGCCCTCGGGCAGCGGCAGCGACTGCACGCCACCGTCGGCGGCGACGCGCAGCAGCGACCAGCGGTCCACGTCCTCCGCCGGCAGGTAGACCAGGGTGCCGTCACCGGCGAGCGCGAGCTGCGCGCTGCCGCGGCCCGGTTGGATGGCGACGCCGTCGAGCACCGCCGCCGCCGGGCCGGTGAGCCGCCCGCTCGCGAGGTCGAGAGGCGCCGCCACGATGCCGTCGCCACGCACGGCGACGAGGTATCCGGCGGCGTAGCGCGGGAAGGTCGCGCCGTCGAGCAGGCGACGACGCTTTCCGCTTTCGAGGTCGAGCCACTCGATGCTCGACTTCGCGCCGTCACCGCGCCAGGCAGCGAAGAGCGCCGCCCGGCCGCCCGGCAGCACCTGCGGCCAGCGGTGGGCGAGCTCTCCCGAGCCCGCATCGAGTTGCGTCGCCGGCCGCGGCTCGCCGCCCAGCGCCGGCACGCGCCACAGACCGCTCCCAGCGTCCGGCGCGTAGAGGATCTCGCCGTCCTCGCCCCAGCTGGCGCCGAACGGATACGGCGAGCGCGCGAGCGTCACCGGCTCGCCGCCGCCGGCCGGTATCTTGGCCATCCGGCCCTGCGCGAAGAAGCCGATCCACCTTCCGTCGGGCGAGACGAAGGGCACCGCGGCGCCGGCGGTACCGGGGACCGGCGACGCTGCGGCGTGCTCGAGGCGCCGCGTCCACAGCTGCTGCCGTTCGCCCTGTTGCGCCGCGAAGACGAGCAGGTCGCCCGCCGGCGCGAGCGCGAGAGCCGGCGCCACCGGAACGTCGAGGCGCGCGTCGCTCGGCAGCAGCAGCGTGGCGCGGCGCGGCGCCGGCGCCACCGCTGCCGCGTTCCGCCCCGCGCGCACGGCAAGCCAGGCCAGGGCACCAAGCACCAGCAGGCCGGCGGCGGGCGCGGCCATCGCGACGAGCCGTCGACGCTGCGAGCCCGCCGCCGGTGCGACGCTTGCGCCTTCGTCGACGACGCCCGAGCCCGCAGCCGCTTCCGCCCCTGCGTTCGCCACCGCGCTCGCCTCGTCCGGCCTCGCCACGGCGCGCGGCCCGGAAGCCGCCACGACGGGCGCCACGAAGCGATAGCCGCGCCGGTGCAGGGTCTGCACGTAGGTCGGCCGCTGCGCGTCGTCGCCCAGCGCTTCCCGCAGCAGGCTTACCGCCTCGGCGAGCGCGGCATCGCCGACGAAGGTGCCCGGCCAAACCGCCGCCACCAGCGCCTCCTTCGACACCAGGCTGCCGGGCCGCTCGAGCAGGCGGGCGAGCAGCGCCGACGCCCGCGGCGGCAGCGCCACCTCCTCGCCGTCGCGCCAGAGGGTGCGCTCGCCCGCGTCGAAGCGGAACGGGCCGAATGCGACCACGCCGCCGCCGGCCGCGGGCGCGATCGGCGGCTCCGGCAATCGATCCGTCAGCTCGGGCAGCGGGTCGGCGTCGCTCATCGGCAGCGTTCAGACCTCATTCGGAGAACCTTCAGCGAAGCCTCACGACGTTCAGGGCGCGCGCCGGCATGCTGCGCACGAGCAGCGTCACCCCGATCATCCTAACCAACGCGGAGAGACGACGATGAAACGAGCCGGCACGGCGGCAGCGATCCTGATGGCGACCACGGCGCTCGCCGCCGGCGTGGCGCGGGCGCAGTCACCGGCCAAGCCCGCCGACGGCTACCAGCGCTTCTACGACCCCCTACTCGAAGTCGACGCCACGCACTCGACGATCGCCTTCGCGGTGCCCTTCATGGCCCTGTCGAAGACCGACGGCCGCTTCACCGGCTTCTCCGCCGCCGTCTGGTTCGACCCCGCCGATCCGCAGAGCGCCGCCGTCACGGTGATCGTCGACGCCAAGACCCTCGACACCGCCAACGAGGAGCGCGACAAGGACCTCAGAAGCGCGGAGTTCTTCGACGTCGAGAAGTTCCCGCGCATCACCTTCCGCAGCAGCCGCGTCGAGCAGCGCGGCGACACCTGGATGGTCACCGGCCCGCTCACCCTCCACGGCGTCACCAAGGAGGTGACCCTGCCGATGCGCCGCATCGGCGACAAGCTGGAGGACCCGTGGGGGAACCTGCGCGCCGCCTTCGAGGGCACCCTCACCCTCCACCGCGCCGACTTCGGCATCGCCGGCAACGGCCGCTTCTCCAAGCTCGCCGACTTCGCCATCGGCCCCGACGTCGACGTTACGCTGCGCATCCAGGCGGTGCGCTACAACGTCGCCAAGTGGGGCACGGATCCGAAATCGGTGGTGCCGGCGCTGCTCGCGATCGCCGAGAAGCAGGGCGCGGCGGCCGCTGTCGCCGAGTATCGCCGCCTCAAGAAAGAGGAGGCCGACAAGTGGATCTTCCCCGAGGGGTCGCTGAGC
>DATNCU010000712.1:0-2168 GCA_035607145.1 Thermoanaerobaculia bacterium | reverse complement strand
GAACCAGCGCAACTACCTCGAGGAGATCGCGAAGAACGACATGGTCTTCGGGATCGGGCCGGCCGGCACCGGCAAGACCTACCTGGCCGTGGCGCAGGCCGTGTCCTACCTCCTCAACAAGCAGGTGAACCGCGTGATCCTGGCGCGGCCGGCGGTCGAGGCGGGCGAGAAGCTCGGCTTCCTGCCCGGCGACCTGCAGCAGAAGGTCGACCCCTACCTGCGGCCGCTCTACGACGCGCTCTACGACCTGCTCGAGTTCGAGAAGGTCGAGCGCCTCTTCGAGCGCAATCAGATCGAGGTCGCCCCGATCGCGTTCATGCGCGGCCGCACGCTCTCGGACTCGTTCGTGATCATCGACGAGGCGCAGAACACCACGACCGAGCAGATGAAGATGGTGCTGACGCGCATCGGCCTCGGCTCGAAGGTGGTCGTCACCGGCGACATCACGCAGATCGACCTGCCGGCGGGCAAGGTGTCGGGGCTGGTCGAGGCGATCTCGGTGCTGTCGGGCACCGAGGGCATCGCCTTCTGCTACTTCGACGAGAAGGACGTGGTGCGGCACCGGCTGGTGCAGTCGATCGTGAAGGCCTACGAGCGCTGGACCAACGGCCAGGGCAAGGGGCGCTGACGATGAGCGCTGCGCCTTCGCTCGCCGTGGTATTGCTGAATCGGCAGAAGCGGCGCTCGGTGAGCGCGCCGCGTCTGCGCAAGGTGCTGCGGGCGGCCGCCCGAACGCTGCGCGTGCGCGGCGAGCTCTCGCTGGTGCTGGCGGGAGACGGCCTGCTGCGGCGTCTCAACCGCGACTACCGCGGCAAGGACAAGACGACGGACGTGCTCTCGTTTCCCGGCGACGGCGGCGAGGCCGGGCTCGGCGACATCGTGATCAGCGTCGCGAAGGCCGAGCGCAACGCGCGCCGCTTCGGGCGCTCGCTGCCGCAGGAGCTCGACGTGCTCGCGCTCCACGGCTTCCTGCACGTGCTCGGCTACGACCACGAGGCGGACGACGGCACGATGGACCGGCTCGAGGGACGGCTGCGCAAGCGGCTGTTGGGCTTCGCATGATCGTGCTGCAGGTCGGCCTGATCGTCTTCCTGGGATCGCTCTCCGTGTTCCTGGCGTCGGTCGAGGCCTCCTACAACCTCTGCAAGCGGCGGCGCCTCAGCCAGGTCGGCTTCCACGACGAGAAGCGCGTGGAGCTGGCGCTGCACTACATGGAGGATCCACCGCGGATCGTGATGCCGGTCCACCTCGGCACCTACACGGCGCACGTCGGCATGACCGTGATCATCACGTCGCTGATCTTCCGGCTGCTCGACCACTGGGCGATGCTGGCGGCGTTCGGCGTGATGATGGCGTACCTGCTGCTCTTCCGCGTGAGCGTGCCCTACATCCTGGTGCGCCAGGACCCCGAGGGCGCGTTCCTCAGGCTGCTGCCCGTCTTCCACCTCTGGGCGAAGGGCCTCGAGCCCTTCACCTCGCGGATCCGGCGGCGGGCCTTCCCGGTCCCCGACGAGGACGAGGGCGGTGCGCCGACCGCGGAAGTGCCGACGCCGCCGGTGCAGCAGGTGGACGAGGACCGGCTGGTGGACGCGCTGGGCCGCTTCTCGGAGACGCTCGTACGTTCCGTGATGACGCCGCGGCCGGACGTCGTCGCGATCGCCTCGGACGCGTCGGTCGCCGACCTGCGGCGGCTGATGCGCGAGAACAAGTACAGCCGGGTGCCCGTGTTCGGAAAGGACCTGGACGACATCCTGGGAGTCGTCGAGATCCGCGACCTGCTCGATTTCGAGGGCGCCGAGCAGGAGACGCTCGTCTCCAAGCTGGTGCGGCCGGCTCACCTCGTGCCCGACACCAAGCGCATCCAGGAGCTGCTGCGGGAGATGCAGGGCCGCCACATCACCTTCGCCGTCGTGATCGACGAGTACGGCGGCACGGCCGGCGTGATCAGCATCGAGGACATCGTCGAGGAGCTGGTCGGCGAGATCAAGGACGAGTACGACGTCGAGGGCGACCCGCTCGCGGTCGACGCCGACGGCAGCGTCGTCGTGGACGGCCGCGTCGGGGTGGACCGCCTCGAGGAGGCTCTCGAGACCGAGCTGTCGATCGACGAGGAGATCGACACCGTCGGCGGCCTGGTCACCTCGATCTTCGGCCAGATCCCGCATGCC
>DATNCU010000699.1:0-5021 GCA_035607145.1 Thermoanaerobaculia bacterium | reverse complement strand
GTTGGCCGCCACCAGGTTCGCTTGGCTACCGAGCAGCAACCGCAGCTTCGACACGCCGCCGGTTGCGTTCACCAGCGGCACCAGCCACGCAGCCGTGACCGCCGCGAAGCCGACGCCGAGCGCGATCAGCGGTGCGAGCGCCGCAGCGATTCCTGGTGCGCGCAACTCGTCGCCGCGCCGCGTCGCCCGTCCCGTGGGCATCACAGGGGTGCCTTGCGCTCCGTTGCCGTCGCCGCGACGCGCGCGGATCGCCACTAGCACGACAATCACCGCCAGCATCGGCGCTACAGCGACGATTAGCTGCGGCCGGCAGCCGACCGCCGCGGTGGCAAACGCTCCGCACGTCGCCGCCACCACTGACGAAGGCCGCTCGACGAGCCGCGCTCCCGCGGCGAGCGCCAGCGCCACGAACGCCAGCGCTGGCGCCTCCGACAGCGCCAGCGGACCGTAGACGAGCATCGGCGGCGACAGTGCAAACAGCACCGCGCCGGCAACACCCGCCCACCGCGCTTCTCGCGACTCGCGATCGCCGGGCGCGATCCGCGCGAACGTGTCGACCAGCGCCAGGTAGCCGACGAGCGAAGCCAGCACCGACAGCGCGACCAACCCGCGGAACGGATCGCCGAGGATCGCCGCCGCCATCTTGCCGAGCCCCACCAGCAGCGGATAGCCGGGCGGGTGCGGCCGGTGCGCGAGCGGCTCGAAGCTCTCGACGCCGCGCACGAAGAGCACCTCGTCGTACTCCCAGATGCTCGCCGGCAGGGTGAGGAGGCGCGCCGCCGCCACTGCGGCGAGGCCGACTAGCGAGAGCGGCGAGCGCCACGCCGCGACGCCGCGCGACGCTTCCAACGCGCGAACGTCGGCGACGACTGACGGTGGGGTCACGCTCACCGCGATGCTCAACGCCCGCCCGCGGCGTCGCAGCCGACGAGCTGCACCGCGAGCCGGCGGCGATCGGTGGCGATGCCGGCTTCCGAGGGCACGAACGAGCGATCCGTGTGCAGGCTCAGCTCGGCCACCTCGGTTGCCGGCAGCATGACGCGCACCTTGCGCCGGCTGGCGCGGCGCACGCGCACCGTCGTCTCGTCGGCGCCCGCGGCCTGCAGCGTCACGCCGACGTCGGCATAAGGGGACGTCGGCGGCAGACCGAGCACGAGGTCGAGCTCGCGGCGGCCCCGGGTCGCCACCCGCATCGATACCGCGCGATCGAGCCACCTCCACCCCGGCTCCCAGCCGTAGACGCCGGAGAGCGGCGTGAGGCCGCAATCGGGTACCGGGCTCCACGAGACGACGCGGTAGTAGCCGCGGGTGAGCTTGCCCCACGCTTCGCTGGGCGGCCAGCGGAAGGTGACCGCCCCCGGCCAGCCGGTGTCCCCCTCGCCGAGCAGGAACGTTGGCCCTGTCTCCTCCACGCCGGGCGGCGACGGGCCGGCCTCGGCGAGCGTGAACGCGCGTCCGCCGAGCAACTCGGAGGCGTGCGGAAGCAGCGGCGGCGTCACCAGCAGGCGCGCGTTCGGGGGCAGGTGACCACGCGCCCACACAGCCGCGCGCACCGGCGGCGAGTCGCTCGTCGCTCGCGCGCGCAGAATTGGCCAGGTGAAGACGACGAAGCCGGCGCAAAGCGCCCCGGCAGCAACCCAGCGCAGCGGTACGAGGCCGATCGCGCCAGCCAGCGCATCGAGCCCGACCGCGGCAAAGAACGCGACGGCGAGCAGCGATGGCAGCGCGTAGCGCACGGCGTCGGCTGGGTCCATCGCGACGAGAGCGAGGGCGAGGTTCGCGGCGGCAAGAACTACCAGCGGCAGCGCACCGACGAGCCGGCGCCGCAGTGCGATGATGAACCCGCCGGTCGCCGCGAGCAGCATCGGCAGCGACAGCTGCTTCGGTCCCCACGGGTGCGCCACGAAGCGGTTGAAGAGCGCCGGCAGCGCGATCACGCCGCGCGCCGAGTCGGCGTCAATAGCGGCAACCAGCCCCGCCTGCTTGCCCAGCAGCGAGGCGAGACCGGCGATCCCGCCGCAGGCAACGACGAGCGGCACCAGCCAGGCCACGCAGACGACGCCGAACGCGGCCGCCGCGGTGAGCGCCAGCCTCGTGCGGCCGATGGTGCCCTTCGCGAGCCACAGCCCCACGATCGCCGCCGGCACCACCGCCACCACCAACTGCGGCCGGCACCCCACGGCCGCGGCGGCGAATGCGCCGAGCGCCAGCGCGGCGCGTAGGCTGTGCTGCGGCAGCTCAGCAGCAGACTCATGCGGTCCGTCGTCGGCCAAACCTACTGCCGCGGCGAGCGCCACGCCGTCGCGCAGGCGAGCCGCCGCCGCGAGCATGAGCGCCACGAAGGCCAGCGCCGGCGCGTCGGAAAGCGCCAACGGCCCGTAGAGCAGCATCGGCGGCGAGAGGCAAAACAGCAGCGCACCCGCGACGCCGACTCCGATCGCCTCGCGCGGCCGGTCGCGGTCCGCCGCCGCGATGCGGGCGAAGGCATCCACCAGCGCCAAGTAAGCGACCAGCGAAGCGATCACCGACGCCGCCACCAGCGCGTGGAACGGAACGCCGAACACCGGCGCCAGCAGCTTCCCGAACCCGACCGTCAGCGGATACCCGGGCGGGTGCGGCCGGTGCTCCAACGGCGCGAACCGCTCGACCCCGCGCACGAAGAGCACCTCGTCGAACTCCCACAGGCTCTTCGGCAACGTCAGCAGGCGCGCCGCCGCCACCGCGGCGAAGCCCGCCCACACGGTGGGAGAACGCCACACGCCGGCCGAACGGCGCGCGGCTGAAGGATCTTCCCTGTCGGGCAAGGAGCGGCGATTGTACTCTCGGCCTGCCGTAAGGTCGCCGATGCAGCAACGTGCCACTCGCCGCGCCGCCCTCGCCACTCTGCGCCGCGCCTACGCCCGCGCGCCACTCGCAGTGCGCCTACACGTCCTCGGGCGGTTCCTCAGCTGCCCCATGCTGCCAGTGCTGGAGCGCTTACCAGGACGAGGCCGCCTGCTCGATCTCGGAGCCGGCCACGGCGCCTTCGCTCTGCTCGCCGTCGCGAGCGAAGCGGTGGACTCGGCAGTCGCGCTCGAGCCCGATCACCGCAAGCTCCTAGCGTGCGCGAGCGTGCGCGAGCCACGCCTGCGATTCGTCGCCGGCTACACCGACGCCGTACGCGGCCGCCTCGCTGCCGCCTCGGTAATCGACGTTCTCTACCGCCTGCCGATCGACGGCTGGGACGCCTTCCTAACTGCCGCCCGCGACGCCCTAGAGCCCGGCGGCCTGCTTCTCCTCAAGGAGATCGACCCAACGCACCGCCTCAAGGCCGCCTGGAACCGCCTCCAGGAACGCGGCGCCGATCTCCTCGGCCTCACCCTCGGCGACGCGTTCAGCTACGAGGCGCCGCCGGAAATGACGAGGCGACTCTCGCGGCTAGGCTTCGCCGAGGTCGAGATCGTGGAACTCGGTGGTTGGTACCCGCACGCCCACGTGCTCTACGTGGCGCGCAACAAGTAGGAGGCAGCGGGACTCTAGTTGCCCTGTCCTGCAGGCACGGCTATGCAGCGGAGCCGCCGCCGACGTGCTTCCACCACTCGTCAAACACGGTTTGCCGGTTGACCTCGCTGTCGAGGTTGTAAGCGACAGCGGCGACGGTCAGAGGCATAGCCTTCCGCTGCGTTTGCACGACCAGAAAGACTTCTTGGGCCTCGCTACCGTCTTCTCGATGAACCGGTATCGTGGCCCTTCCCACATGGACTCGCGAGAGCCCGACGCCACGTAGCTGTTCAGCCGTCCACCCGCGTAGTAGCTCCGGAACGTTCGAACTACCAAGCTCGACTTCGAAGTAGTCCAACCTGACCTCCTTGGTCTTTCCATGAACCCGGCGACCCCGGGGCCAGCACATTGTGCAGCATTGGCGCGGCGCGGCTCGCTCAATTCTCGCTGCTCCTGTCCGCTGGAGCCGACCTACGTAGCCATGGTCGCGGCGGCGGTATCGCTGCGGCCAGGGTGAGCCACTCATCCCATTGTTCGAGCTCGGCGAGCAGGGCGGCGATATCGAACCCCTCGCCCACCCCTACGACGCACGCTAGCCGGTCTCGCGCTTTGCCGAGCACCCGCCGCGCCACGTCCGGCCGCTTCCTGGCATGCAGGTGATGGAACGCCGCGGCTAGCTGCACGAGCCCCTGGAAGAGGTCGCGCGGCTCGGGCGTCGTCGAGCGCCAAACCTCTTCCCATGCTTCGTGGGCGGCGAAGTACTCGCCGCGGTTGAAGAGGTTGATGCCTTCCTCGATCAGTTCGCGACGCCGTTCGGGCGTCAGCACCGGGTGTAGCGCGCGCTCGCTCACCACCGCCGCCTCGACCGCGCGCTCACGGGATGCCGAAACGTTTGCGCTTCTCCCACAGCGCCTTGCGGCTGATGCCGAGCAGCGCGGCAGCCTTGCCCTGGTGGCCACGGGTGTGGGCGAGGGCTTTGACGATCTCGTCGCGCTCGACTTCGGCGAGCGGGCGAGGGCGCGCGCCGGCGAAGGCCGCGGGAGGCGCAGGATCGAGCGCGCCGCCGTCGCCCAGCACCAGCGCGCGCTCGAGGACGTTGCGCAGCTCGCGGAGGTTGCCGGGCCAGGCGTGCTCGCCCATCCACCCGAGCGCACCGTCGGCGAGCTGCGGCGACGGCCGACCCAGGCGCGCGGCGAGGTCGGCGAGCAGCGCCGACGCGATCGCCGGCACCTCGCCCTTGCGCTCGCGCAGGGGCGGCACGCGGAAGGCGAGGACTTCGAGGCGGTAGTAGAGGTCGCCGCGGAAGAGGCCCTGACGGACGCGGCGCGGCAGCGACTCGCTGCCTAGTGCCACGAAGCGTACGGCTGCCGTGCGCTCCTCGCCGCCGAGCGGGCGATATCGCTTGTCGGCCAGCAGGCGCAGCAGCTTCGGCTGCGAGGCGAGCGGGATCTCCTCGACTTGGTCGAGCACCAGGGTGCCGCGCTCGGCGCGGGCGACGCGGCCTTCGAGGTCGGCGGTGGCGCCGGTGAAGGCGCCGGCCC
>DATNCU010000680.1:0-2033 GCA_035607145.1 Thermoanaerobaculia bacterium | reverse complement strand
CGGCGCGCAGCGGCCGCGCCGGCTCGGCCGCCGGCACCTCGGAAGGCGAATCGCTGTTCGAAGGTGGCATCGTCGGCGCCTCGCGCGAAGCGAGGCCGGAGGCGGGCATCGGGGCTGTATAGCACACGCTCCACGGCGCTTGCGGCGTCGCGCGCCCCTACTGCCCACCTCGAGCGCGCAGCTCGGTCACGCCTAGAATCCTCGGCGCATGGAGCTGCTCTTCCTCACCCAGACCTACCCGCGCACCCCCGAGGACACCGCGGGGCCGTTCATCCGCGAGCTGGCGATCGCGCTCGTGCGCGGCGGCGACCGCGTGCGCGTGCTGGCGCCGCACGCCCGCGGCATGCCGCGCCGGCGCGACGACGGCGGCGTCGAGGTCGAGGCCTTCCGCTACGCGCCCGCGCCGCTCGAGGTCTTCGGCTACGGCAGGAGCCTCGCCGCCGACGAGCGCGTCCGCGGCGCCTCGCTGCTGGCGGCGCCGCTCTACGCCGCCGGCGCCTGGCTCGCGGTGCGACGCGCGATGCGACGGCGCGCAGCCGAGGTACTGCAAGTGCACTGGGTGCTGCCCAACGGCCCGCTCGCCCGCGGTCTCGCCGCGCGCACCACCTTCGGAATCGGCATCCACGGCAGCGACGTCTTCCTCGCCGAGCGCGCCGGCGCACGCGCCGTGGTGCGCCGCACGCTCGCCGACTGCGACTTCGTCACCGGCTGCTCGCCCGAGCTCGTCGAGCGCGTTTGCGCGCTCGGCTTTCCCACCGAGCAGGCGCGCGTCATCCCCTACGGTGTCGACGCGCAGACCTACCGGCCCGACGAGTCGCGGCGCGGGCTCTGGCGGCGGCGGCTCGGTATTCCACCCGAGGCGCCGCTGCTGCTCGGCCTCGGCCGCATGGCGACCAAGAAGGGCTTCCAGGTGCTGCTGCCCGAGCTTCCCGCGCTGCTCGCCGCGGTCCCCGAGCTCCACGTCGTGCTCGCCGGCGCCGGCGACCTGCTGGCGCGCTTCGAGGCGCAGGCGGCGCCGCTCGCCCCGCGCGTCCACTTCCCCGGCACGGTGCTGCGCGACACGCTGCCCGACCTCTTCCGCGCCGCCGACGCCTTCGTGCTGCCGGCGGTGCACGATCCGCGCGGCAACGTCGACGGCCTCCCCAACGTGGTGCTCGAGGCGATGGCGAGCGCGCTGCCGGTGGTGGCGACTTCGGTCTCCGGTATCCCGCTCGCCATACGCAACGGCGTCGAGGGACTGCTGGTGCCGGAGGGCGATGGACGCGCGCTGCGCGAGGCGCTGGTCGCCACCTTCGCCGACCGCGACCGCGCCCGCCGCATGGGCGAGGCGGGGCGTCGCCGCGCCGTCGACGAGCTGGGCTGGGACGCGGTGGCGGACCGCTACCGCGCCGCCTACGCCGAGGGCATCGCACGGCGCGCCGCCGGCACCAAGCCCGCCGCCGCGTGGCGCCGCGAGGTGCCGGCGTGAGGGTCCTGCTCGTCACCAACACCTACCCGCCCGCCGACGTCTCGGGCGTCGGTACGCTGGCGAGCGAGCTCGCGCACCGGCTCGGCCTCGGCGGCCATTTCGTCACCGTGCTCACGCGCCGGCCGCCGCCACACGATCCGCACGGCCAGGCGGTGCGCGGTCCGAAGCTGCTTTTCCCATTGCTCGCGGCGCTCCGCTTTGCGCGTTCGCCGCGCACGCCGTGGGACCTCGTGCAGGTGCACGAGTCCGACGGCGCGCTGGTGGCGGTCGTGCTGCGGCTGCTGCGCGCTTTCGGCGTGCGCGCCGGCCAGGCGCGCCTCATCGCCACGCTCCAGGTCTCCTACGTCGAGGAGCGCCGCGCCGTGCGGCCGATTCTCGCCGACGGCGAGGTGGTGTCGCGGCCCACGCCCGGCGAGCGCATCTTTGCCTGGCTGCGCGCGCCGATCCTGGCGTTGCTGGGCCGGCTCACCGCCCGCCTCGCCGACGCCGTGGTGGCGCCGAGCGAGGCGACCGCCGCGGAGCTGCGCCGCGATTACGGTGCGGCGCGTGTCGAGGTGATTCCCAA
>DATNCU010000651.1:0-2829 GCA_035607145.1 Thermoanaerobaculia bacterium | reverse complement strand
GGGCGCGCCCGCCGGCCGTCTCGCCGCGACCGCCAAGGTGAGCGAGGCGAGCGCCAGCGTGGCGCAGCTGCTGCCCACCGGCGGCAGGGTTGCCGTGCGCGGCGCGGCCGAGCGGGGTAGCACCGACGGCGTCTTCGACCTGCTGTCGCCGGCCTACTCGACTGGGCTCGGGGTCGAGCTGCGGCAGCCGCTGCTGCGCGACCGCGCCATCGACCCGGCACGCTTCGGTATCCGCGTCGCCGCCGCCGACCGCGAGCGCGCCGCCGCCGACCTGCGGCGCGAGGTGACCGAAACCGTTGCCGCCGTCGAGCGCGCCTACTGGACGCTCACCGCTGCCCGCCGCGAGCAGAGCGTGCGCGCCGAGGCGGTGCGCTTGGCGCAGGAGCAGCAGGGGCAGACCGACGACCGCATCGAGAGCGGCATGGCGCCGGAGACCGAGGCCGCGCAGCCGCGCGCCGAGCTCGAGCGCCGCCGCGGCGAGCTGCTGGCGGCCGACGAAGCGGCGGCGCGCGCCGAGAACGCGCTCAAGCTGCTCATCCTCGGCGAGGGCGACGGCGACGCCTGGGGCGACAAACTGACGCCGCCGGAGGCGACGGAGCCGGCGGTGACCACCGTCGACGTCGGCGCGGCGATGACGCGAGCGCTCGCGGCGCGGCCCGAGCTCGCGGCCATCGACGCGGTGGTAGCGCGGCGCCGCGCCGAGACGGCGCTCGCCGTCGACGCCGTCCGCCCCGCGCTCGACGCCGTCGTCTCCTACGACCGCTACGGCCTCGCCGGCCGCCGCAACCCCGCCGCGGGGTCGTCGCCGATCGGCTCGCCGGGCGCCTCGCCGCGCCAGCTGGGCAGCTGGAACGATTCGCTCGACCTGCTCGCCGACGGCGACTTCGACGACGCCCGCGTCGGCCTCGTCTTCGCGGTGCCGATCGGCAATCGCCGCGCCCGCGCCGGGGCGGCGATCGCGAAGAGCGCCGAGCGGCAGGCGGAGTCGCAGCTGACCCTCGCCCGCAAGCAGGTGCGCAGCGAGGTGCTCGACGCCGCGGCCGCGCTCGACACCGCCGGCCAGCGCATCGCCGCCGCCCGCGCCGCGCGCGAGGCCGCCGAGGTGCAGCTGATGGCCGAGCGCGAACGCTACGGCGCCGGCATGTCGACCAACTTCCTCGTGCTGACGCGGCAGAACGACTTGTCGCGGGCGCGCCTGGACGAGATCGCGGCGCAGACCGATTACCGGCAGGCCGAGGTCGAGCTGGCGCGTGCCACCGGTGCGCTGCTAGCCGACCGCGGTATCGCGGTCGAGGCGCATCCGGAAGACACGAATTCGGCAGACACCGTCAACGCCTCCATTGCGAGCCGTTGACCAAGGAGGGCATCATGAAGAAGCGGATGTTCCTGACCGTCGGCGCGATGGTGGCTTTCATGGCCGTCATCGGCTCGTTCAAGTTCTTCCAGATCCAGCAGGCGATCGCCCAGGGGTCGTCGTTCCAGCCGCCACCGGAGTCGGTGACCACCATCGTCGCAAAGTCCGAGCAGTGGCCGTCGACGCTCGACGCCATCGGCTCGGTGGTGGCCGTGCAGGGGGTGACGGTGAGCGCCGATCTCCCCGGCATCGTCGAGCGCATCGCCTTCGAGTCCGGCGCCCGCGTCGGCAAGGGCGACTTGCTCGTGCAGCTCGACACCAGCCAGGAGCGCGCCCAGCTCGCCGCCGCCGAGGCGGAGCGCAAGCTCGCCACGCTCAACCTGGAGCGCATGCGCTCGCTGCGCGGCAAGGGTGTCGTCTCGCAGGCCGAGTACGACCGCATGCAGGCGGAGTCGCTGCAGGCCTCGGCGCGCACGGCGGAGATCGCCGCCACCATCGAGAGGAAGCGCATCCGCGCACCGTTCGCCGGCACGGTGGGCATCCGCCAGGTGAACCTCGGCCAGTACCTCAACGCCGGCGACGCGGTGGTGCCGCTGCAGGCGCTCGACCCCATCTACGTCAGCTTCACCGTGCCGCAGCAGCAGGTCGTCCGGCTCGCGGTGGGCGCGCCCGTGCACGTCAAGACCGAAGGCGCCGGCCCCATCGCGGCCGACGGCAGGATCACCGCCTTCGACGCCGTGGTCGACGAGGCGACGCGCAACGTGCAGGTGCAGGCGACCTTCGAGAACGCGGCGGGCGTGCTGCGGCCGGGGATGTTCGTCACCGCGCAGGTGGCGCTCGGCACCAGCCAGCCGGTGGTGTCGCTGCCCGCCTCGGCGGTCAACTTCGCGCCCTACGGCGACTCGGTCTACGTCGTCGAGGAGGTCAAGGCGCCCAACGGCAAGGGCTACCGCGGCGTGCGCCAGCAGATCGTCAAGCTCGGCGGCAGCCGCGGCGACCAGGTGGCGGTGCTCTCCGGCATTCAAGCGGGGGAGGAGATCGTCACCTCCGGCGTCTTCAAGCTGCGGCCCGGTGCCGCCGTGCAGGTCCACAACGAGATCCAGCCGCCGAACAACCCGGCACCCGAGCCGGCGGACAGCTGATCACCAAACAGAAAGCAGCAAAGCAAGGTAACGCGACATGAAATTCACCGACCTCTTCATCCGCCGCCCGGTGCTGGCAATGGTCGTCAGCCTGGTCGTGCTCATCGCCGGCCTGCAGTCGATCCGCTCGCTGTCGGTGCGGCAGTTCCCGCGCAGCGACATCGCCGTGGTCAAGGTGACCACCGCCTACGTCGGCGCCAACGCCGATCTCGTCCGCGGCTTCATCACCACGCCGCTCGAGCGGGTGATTGCGAGCGCGGACGGCATCGACTACATGGAATCGTCGAGCGGGCAGAGCATCAGCACCATCACGGTGCATCTGAAGCTCAACTA
>DATNCU010000645.1:0-3384 GCA_035607145.1 Thermoanaerobaculia bacterium | reverse complement strand
TACTGCAGCCAGCCGCCCCAGCCGTGGCCGACGTCGAGCACCTCGTCGCCGGGAGCGAGGCGCAAGTGCTCGAAGGCGAAGTCGAACTTGCGGCGCGTCCCTTCCTCGAGCGTGTCGTCGTCGCTCTCGTAGATGCCCGGTGTGTAGGCGCGGAACTCGCGGTCGGTGGCGAAGAGCTGCAGGTTGTTGGAGTCGTAGTGCTTGGCGATCCAGCCGGGGTTGAGGCGGTCGCGGCTCACCAGCCGCGGCTGCAGCCGGCGCCAGGTCTTGATCCACCAGCGGTCGTCGGAGAGCACGTTGCGGAACCACATCGCCTTGACCGCATCGCCCTCGATCTCGAGGTCGCCGCGCACGTAGGCCTCGGCGATGCTGAGCTCGTCGAACGAGGTGAGCGCGCGGGTGCCGCGGCCGTTGCGCACGTGCAGTGCGAACGCGGGCTCGCCCTCGCCGAGCTGGCGCACACCGGAGGGGGTGTGCAGCGTGAAGGCGCAGGGCAGCGTGGGGAGGCGCGTGAAGAGCGAGGCTAGGTCCATCGCCGTAGGTTCATCGCGGGTGGCCGGTCGTCCCGGCGCTGACGGACGGGATGCTACCACCGGCCCGCGGCGCAGTTGCTCGGCGCAGCGCTAGGGCACCGGACGATCAGGGCACCGGAAGCGTGTCGAGGCGCCCGAACACCGACAGCAGCCAAGTGGTGAGCCACGGCACGTAGGTGATGAGCAGCACGCCGATGGCGCTGAGCACGAAGAACGGCACCGCGGCGCGGTAGACCTGGAGCAGCGGCCGGCGGAAGCGCGACGAGGCGAGGAAGAGGTTGAGCCCCGCGGGCGGCGTCAGGTAGCCGAGCTCGAGGTTGGCGATGAAGAGGATGCCGAGGTGCACCGGGTGGATGCCGAACGCCTCGCCCAGCGGCACCAGCAGCGGCACCACCACGATGATGGCGGCGAACACCTCCATCACCGAGCCGACGACGAGCAGGAAGAGGTTGAGGCCGAGCAGGAACAGCCACGGCGAGTGCACGTGCGCCTGCACCCACTCGAGGAAACGCATGGGGATCTGCGCGTCGACGAGCCAGCTGGTGAAGCCCATCGCGGCGCAGAGGATGATCATCACCCCGCCGACCAGCGCCACGCAGTCGCGGAAGGCGCCAAAGAGCTGGCGGCCGAAGGCGATCTCGCGGTGAACGATCGTCTTGATGAGCACCACGTAAAGCGCGGCGAGCGCCGAGGCCTCCACCACCGTGCCGAAGCCGCCGAAGATGGTGCCGAGCACGAGCACCGGCAGCAGCAGCTCCCACTTCGCCGCCCACAGCGCGCGCCTGACGTCCGTGCCGCGGAAGCGCGGCCGTTCGATGCCGCTCTTCGATCCCTGCCGCACGCCCCACGCCGCGGTGAGCGTGGCCATCAGCAGGCCGGGGATCAAGCCGCCGATGAAGAGGTCCTCGATCGGCACGTGACCGACGATGCCGTAGAGGATGAGCGGCAGCGCCGGCGGCCACAGCAGGCCCAACGAGCCCGAAGCGGTGAGCAGCCCGAGCGAGAAGCGCTCCGGGTAGCGCTCGGCGAGGAGCGCCGGGAACATCAGGCCACCGAGCGCGAGGATGGTGACCCCCGAGCCGCCGGTGAAGATGGTGAAGAAGGCGCAGACGAGCGCGCAGACGACGGCGGTGCCGCCGGGGATCCAGCCGAAGAGCGCGCGGAACACGGCCAGCAGCCGATGCGACGACTTGCCCTCGGCGAGCAGCACGCCGGTGAGCGTGAACAGCGGGACGGCGGCGAGCAGCGGCGACACCGCCAGGCGATAGGTCTCGACCGGCACCGCCGCGATCGGCACGCCCTCGGCCATGAAGAGCAGCGCCGCGGCGCCGCCGAGCACGGCGAAGATGGGGCTCCCGAGCACGGTGGCGGCGAGCAGCAGCACGATGCCGGGCCACGCCGGCTTGCCGTCGAGCAGCTGCGGGAACTGCCCGAGCACCAGCCCCACGACGAGCCCGAGCGCGGCGACGCCGCGTGCCCACCAGCGCGGCGAGGCGTGCCAGACGAGGCGCAGCGCGATCGCCGCGAGCGCCACCGGGATGGCGAGCTGCGCCACCCAGGTCGGCACCCCCGCCGCCACCATGTCGCCGCCCCGCCGCTCCTCCAACACCATCTCGAGACCGGCCCGCGCGAGCAACACCGACACCGCCGCGCCCGCCGCGCCGGCGAAGGCGGCCGCAGCCTCGCGCCGCGTGCCCGCCGGCAGCAGGTGGCCGGTGGCGAGCGCCAGCAGCTTCCCCTCGCGCGCCGCGATCGCGGCGCCGAGGAAGGCCACCCACAGCGTCAGGTGCTGGGTAAACGGAGCCGCGCCCGGGATGCCGGTGCCGAAGAGCCGCGCCACGATCTCGCACAGCGGCAGCAGCACCATCACCGCGATGGCGAGCACCGGCACCGACTCCTCGACGGCGTGGAGCCAGGTGCGGCGGTAGGTGACGAGGCCACCTTCCCCCGGCGGGAACGCGACCGCGTCGGCCGCTTCAGGAGTCGGCACGACCTCCGCAATCGTGCCGCCGGCGGCCGCGGACGGCTCGTCGCCGACCGCGGGCGGCTCGCCGCCTTCCGCGCTCCCCGTCCCGCCCGCGGCCTCGTCGCTCATCTTGCGATTGTCAGTGCGGCTGAGCTCGGTAGCGGTCGCGCACCTTCGTCGCCTCGTCGAAGGCCTCGGCCGGCACCACCACCTGCCGCATGCTGGCCGCGAACTGCTTCGCCGCCTCGTCCCACGCCTTCACTTCGTCGGCGTTGCGCGGCTTCGTCACCTTGAGGCCGCGGTGGGCCATCTCGTCGATCGCCTTCTGGTCCTGCGGCGGCACCAGCTGACCGAGCCGCTGCTGCGTGCGCTTGGCGAGCTGGCGCAGGGTCGCCTGGTCTGCCGGCGAGAGCGCGTTCCATGTCTTCTTGTCGATGACCGTGGCACCGATGAGCGGCGCCACCGGCAGGTCGAGCATGTTGCCCGCCGGCCGGTACCACTGCAAGGAGAGCGCGTAGAGCGGCGTCGTCGGCAGCGCCTCGATCATGCCGGTGGTGAGGCCGGTCATCACGTCGGTGGCCGCCAGCGGCACCGGGTGGTAGCCGTTGGTCTTCCACCACTGGGTCATCTTGTTGTCGCCCGCCCAGACGAACATCTTGAGGTGCTTGAGGTCGTTGGGAGAGTAGATCGGCTTGCTGCTGAACAGGTTCACCCAGCCGGCACTGCCCCAGCCGAGCAGCACGAAGCCCTGCTTGTCGAGCCGCGCCGTGTAGTACGGCGTCATCGCGTCGATGACGTGGAACAGCTCGTCGTAGGAGGCGAAGAAGCGCGGGATGGCGAAGACGCCGAAACCGGAGTCGATGTCCTGCAGCCCCGCCACCGACA
>DATNCU010000644.1:0-3022 GCA_035607145.1 Thermoanaerobaculia bacterium | reverse complement strand
TCGGCGTCGTCTTCGCGTCGCCGCCGGCGCCACTGGCGATGACCGAGCTGCAAGTGGCGCTAGGCGACGTCTTCGCGCCGCTGCGAGTCGACCTGGTGCCCCTGCACCGCGTCGATCCGTTGTTCCAGTTCCGCGCCATCGACGGGCACCGGGTCTTCGCCGCCGACGAGCACGAGGTGGACCTCTTCGAGCTCGGCGTCATGCGACACGCCTCCGAGCTGCTGCCGGCGCAGCGGGCGATCGAGCGCGACCTCTTCGGCACCAGTACCTCATGACCCGCGGCCGCGTCGACCTCAAGATGGTGGCCGACCGGCTGTCCCTCGTCGACAGGTATCTGGGGCGCCTTCGACAGCTGCCGGCCGCGAGGGACGAGTTCCTCGCCGATCCGCGCAACGTTGACTCCGCGGAGTCCCTGATCCGCCGCGCCCTCGAGGCACTGCTCGACCCCGCCCGCCACCTGCTCGCCAAGGGCTTCGGCATTGCCGCCCTCGAGTATCGTGAGATCGCGCGGGTTGCCGTAGAGCGCCAGCTGGTGCGCGGCGAGGAGCTGGGCGAGGCATTCCGGCGGATGGCGGGCTTCCGGATTCGCCTGACGCACCACTACGAGGAGGTCACGGACGCCGAGCTCTTCGGCATCGTCAACGAACGGCTCGGAGACATCCAGGCCGTGAGAGAGCAGCTCGCGGAGACGGCGGCCGCTCTCGCCGAGAAGTAGGCTCACCGCCTGATCCGCCCCGACAGCATGGCCAGCGCCGCCGCTCCTCCGGGCCCCCAGGGCTCGCTCTTCCTCGGCAACCTGCGCGAGTTCGCGCGCGACAACCTGCGCTTCTTCCAGGGGCAGATCCGCGCGCATGGCGACGTCGTGGGCGGGCGGTTCTTCAACCGGCGCTTCGTCGTGCTCGGGCACCCCGACCTCGTCGAGCAGGTGCTGCTCGTGCAGCACAAGAACTTCGTCAAGCACAGCTTCTTCTGGCGCCACGTCACGGCGCTGTTCGGGCGCGGCCTGCTGACGAGCGAGGGAGACTTCTGGCTGCGCCAGCGGCGGCTCGCGGCGCCCGCTTTCCACGGCAAGCGCATCGCCGCCTACGCCGACGTCATGGTCGGCCTGACCGAGCGCAGGCTCGCCGGCTGGCGCGACGGCGAAGCCCGCGACGCACATGCCGAGATGATGCAGGTGACGATGCAGATCGTCGCCAAGACGCTGTTCGACGCCGAGGTCGACGACGACCAGGGCGAGATCTCGCGCGCTTTCGACGACGTGGTGGAGGAGATCGCGCTGCGCTTCCGCCAGCCGCTGCCCATCCCCGACTGGGTGCCGATCGCGCGCAACCGCCGCTACCTCGCCGCGGTGCGCCAGCTCGACCGCCTCGTCTACGGCTTCATCGCCGAGCGCCGCGCCGACCCGCGCGACCGCGGCGACCTGCTGTCGATGCTGCTCGCGGCGCGCGACGACGACGGCGCCGGCATGAGCGACGCGCAGGTGCGCGACGAGGTGATCACGCTCTTCCTCGCCGGCCACGAGACGACGGCGATCGCGCTGTCGTGGACGTGGTACCTGCTGGCGCGCCATCCCGAGGCCGAGGCGCGGCTCGCCGCCGAGCTCGATGCGGTGCTCGGCGGGCGCGCGCCGGGCCTCGACGACCTGCCGCGCCTCGTCTACGCCGAGCAGGTCATCAAGGAGTCGATGCGGCTCTTCCCGCCCGCCTACGCCTTCGGCCGCGAGGCGATCGCCGACTGCGAGATCGGCGGCTATCGGGTGCCGGCGGGCACGACGGTGTTCATGAGCCAGTGGGCGATGCACCGCGATCCGCGCTTCTTCGCCGATCCCGAGGCCTTCCGTCCCGAGCGCTGGACGCCGGAGCTCGAGGCGGCGCTGCCGCGCTACGCCTACCTCCCCTTCGGCGGCGGCCCGCGCATTTGCATCGGCAACCGCTTCGCGATGATGGAAGCGGTGCTGCTGCTGGCGACGGTGGCGCGGCGCTGGCGATTGCGTCTTGCGAGCGCGGCGGAGATCGCGCCGTTCGCCTCGATCACCCTGCGTCCGGTGGGCGGCGTGCCGGTGCGGCTCGAAGCGCGAGAGCGCGCAGCCTCAGCCGCCTAGTGCGTGCCTTCTCGCCGCGCAACGCCTACTGCGGGTTGAGGCCGATCCCCACCAGCACCAGGGCGTCGCCGCAGGGCGCGAGCTCGTAGACGTTGAAGAACGGTGCGCCCTCCGAGGTCTTGCCGATGGCGGCGAGCTGCGCGAAGCCGTGGTCGAGCTGCACCTCGTCCTCGGGCGAGAGGTCGCCGGGGGTGAGGAAGCGCTCGGCGTGCGCGACGAGGTCGGCCTCGATGCCCGGCAGGGCGCGGACGGCGGCGACCTGTGCCGCGGTGAAGCCTTGGGCGGCGAGCAGCGCATCGAGATCGCGGGCGAGGGCGGCATGCCGCAGGGTCTGGTAGGCGGCGACGGCCTCCGCTTCGGTCGGGACGCGCGGGTTGGCGCTCCAGATGCGGTTGTCGAAGCGGTCGCGCTGGCTCGGCTCGGCAAGGGCGGGAGCGTGGATCGGCAAGTCGAAGGTGAAGCGGCCGTAGTCGCTGTGCTTGGCGCCTCCCTCGGCGCGGCCGTCCTCGACGTCGAGCGCCGACGAGACGTAGTGGCCGCCCGGGTCGTCGGCGCGCGACTGGCCCGCGTACTGGGTGCCGTAGGCGAAGTAGGACGTGTCGCCGTCCTCGTCGAGCGTCACCTCCGCCCAGCTCGCGTCGCGCATCAAGGCGAGCGAGCGCGCGAGCGTCATCGGGCAGGCCGAGCCGGCGAGCGCCGCCGAGGCGATGGGCTTCGAGGTGACGAAGACGACGAGGCCGTCGCTCGTGCGAGAGGCGACGCCGTCGACGAGGTCGAAGCTGCCGACGTTGGCCTCCTCGATGTGCCCCGAGACGGTGGCGGTCGGATCGGGCGCGGCGGCGGCGGGCTTGCCGCCGCGGACCCGCGGCCGCTCTTTCCCGCCGTCACGCCCCCTGGCGGCGGCGAAGAACGCCACCGACA
>DATNCU010000624.1:0-8295 GCA_035607145.1 Thermoanaerobaculia bacterium | reverse complement strand
CCTGCGCCCCGAGGTCCGCGATCGTTCGCGCGACCTTGAGCAGGCGCGCGAGGGCGCGCGCGGAGAGGCCGAGGCGCTCGAAGGCGGCGTCGGCGAGGCGCTGGCTGGCTTCGTCGAGGGCGCACCAGCGGCGGAGGTCGGGGGCGTCCATGGCGGCGTTGACCGGCAGCGGACGGCCGGCAAAGCGGGCTTCTTGACGGCGGCGCGCGGCCGCGACGCGGGCCGCCACCGCGGCGCTCGGCTCGCCGCCCTCGGCGCGCAGCTCGCGAGCGCTGGGCACTGGCACCTCCACCTGCAGGTCGATGCGGTCGAGCAGCGGTCCTGAGATCCGCGAGCGATAGCGCTCGATCGCGCCCTCCGGACACCGACACGCTCGGCGGCTGTCGCCCAGGAAGCCGCATGGGCACGGGTTGATTGCCCCGATGAGCGTGACCCTTGCCGGGAAGCTCAGCCGGGCGCGGCTGCGCACGATCGTCACCACGCCGTCCTCGAGCGGCTGGCGCAGCGACTCGAGCACGTCACGCCGGAACTCCGGCAGCTCGTCGAGGAAGAGCACGCCGGCGTGGGCGAGGCTCACCTCGCCCGGCCGCGGCACCGAGCCGCCGCCGATCAACCCGGCGCCGCTGCTGTTGGCGTGAGGGCTGCGGAACGGGCGCTCGCTGCGCAGGCCGGCGCCGCCCGGCTCGCCGGCGAGCGAGTGGATCTTGGTCACCGCGATCGCCTCGCTGCGGCACAGCGGGGGCAGGATGCCCGGCAGCCGGCGCGCCAGCATCGTCTTGCCGCTGCCCGGTGGGCCGATGAGGAGGAGGTTGTGCGCGCCGGCGGCGGCGATCTCGAGCGCACGCTTGGCCATCGCCTGGCCGCGCACGTCGGCGAGGTCGAGCGTGCTGCCGGCGGAGGGCTGCGGGAATGCGGGCGCCGGCGTGGGCTCTATCGGCCGCTCGCCGCGAAGGTGGGCGAGCGCCTCGTCGAACGTCGACACCGCGATGACGTCGACGCCGCCGAGCGCCGCGGCTTCGGCGGCGTTCGCCGGCGGCAGGAGCAGCTCGCGGCACCCACTCTCGCGTGCCAGGTCGGCAAAAGCCAGCGCGCCGCGCACCGGCCGCAACGCGCCGTCGAGGCCCAGCTCGCCGCAGCAGAGCCGGCCGGCGAGCAGCTCTGGCGGCAGGTGGTCGTGGGCGACCATCAACGCCAAGGCGATCGCGAGGTCGAGGTGGTTGCCCTCCTTGCGCAGGTCGGCCGGGGCGAGGTTGATCACCACCGAGCGCGGTGGCAGCTCGTAGCCGCAGTGGCGGATGGCGCTCCGGACGCGCTCGCGGCTCTCGCGCACCGCGGCGTCGGGCAGCCCCACCAGCTGCAGTTGCGGCAGCCCGAAGCGGGCGTCGACCTCCACCTGCACCGGCAGGGTCTCGACTCCCCAGGGCGTTCCCGAGAGGACGCGGGCGAGCATCGCCACCTCAAACGGAAAACGCGGCCGGCTCCTTGCAAGGCGCGCGGGTCAACGCAGCGGAAGCAGTGCCGCTTCCGCCGCGTACTCAAGACGGCGCCGGTTGCCGCGCCGGGCAACCGGCCCTACGATGCTGCTGGGCTGGTGGACGGAAGGAGGTCGCGATGCGTCGAGGGTTGATCGTGCTTCTGGTGGTGGGCGGGCTGATCGCGCTGCTGGCGATCACCGGCGTCTCGCAGTACAACGGCCTCGTCAACCTGCAGGAGGACGTCACCTCGCAGTGGGCGAACGTGGAGAGCGCGTACCAGCGCCGCGCCGATCTCATTCCCAACCTGGTGGCCACCGTCAAGGGCTCGGCGCAGTTCGAGCAGGAAACGCTGCGCCAGGTGGTGGAGGCACGGGCGAAGGTGGGTCAGGTGACGGCGCAGACGGGCGCCGGCACACCCAACGACCCGCAGGCGTTGCAGCGCTTCGCGCAGGCGCAGGACCAGCTGTCTTCCGCGCTGTCGCGGCTGCTGGTGGTCGTCGAGCGCTACCCGGACCTCAAGTCGACGCAGGCCTTTCGCGACCTCATGCCGGCGCTCGAGGGGACGGAGAACCGCATCAACGTCGAGCGCAACCGGTACAACGAGGTGGCGCGCGCGTTCAACGCCACCCGCCGCCGCGTGCCGGTGGCGTGGTTCATCAACATCTTCGGCTGGGACTTCCCGCCGAAGGCCTACTTCGAGGCGCAGCCGGGGGCGGCGACCGCCCCCAAAGTGGAGTTTTAGTACTCGTCGGAGCTCGCGCCGAGCTGCTCCTTCTCCATCTCGTCGGCCATCTCGGCGACGCTGATGAGGGTGGCGGCGAGCGCCTTCGAGGTCAGCCCCTCGGTGGGGAGGTTGTGGTAGCAGAAGACGTAGGTCTTCCCGTCCACCTCCTCGATGCCGAAGTAGCCGAGCTTCTGCTCGCCGTTGACCTCGAGCAGGCGCTTGGCGAGCGCCGGCGTCAGGTTGCCCTTGACCTCCATCACCCACGAGTAGACCTCGACGATGCCGACCTCGCGCATGTCGGACTGCGGCTGCAGGAAGACCTGCTGGCTGCGGCCGTCGGTGAACGAGTAGGTGCGCCGCAGCCGGTCCTCGTCCTGCTGGAAGGTGAGCTTCTCCTTTTCGAGGAGCTTGCTCAGCATGGCCGGGGTGGTGGTGGTCTTCTCGTCGTCGTCGGCCGCCTGCGCGGCGGAGGTGGCGAGCAGGGCAGCGAAGGCCAGGGCGATCAGAGGGCGACGCATCGGCGTGGGCTCCTTGAATGAGAGTTGGATCGGACGGTCAACCGACAGGTGCCAGCGCGTGGCGCTGCACCGCGGAAACGAAGGCCTGGGCGTGCTCGGGAGGCGTCTGCGGCAGGATGCCGTGGCCGAGGTTGACGACGTGGCCGCCGCCGCCCCCGCGGCGCAGCAGCTCGGCGGTGGCTTCCTCGATGCGTTGCGGCGAGGCGAGCAGGGCGGTGGGGTCGAGGTTGCCCTGCAGCACCTTGCCGGGGCCGACGATCGTGCGCACCTCGTCGAGCGGCAGGCGCCAGTCGACGGAGAGCACCTCCACCGGCAGGTCGCGCAGCTCGGGGAGCAGGTGCGCGCCGTTGTTGAGGTAATAGATCAGCGGCACCCATTCGGGCCTGTCGCGCAGCGCCTCGACCACGATTCTTAGAGCCGGCAGCGCCAGCTCGCGAAACCGTTTGGCGTCCAGCAGGCCGCCCCAGGTGTCGAAGAGCTGAATCGCCTGCGCGCCGGCGTCGACCTGCGCCGTGAGGTAGCGCGCGGAGACCTCGGCGAGACGGCGAAGCAGCTGCGCGAGGCCGCGCGGGTCTTCGAAGCTCCAGCTCAGCAGGTGGCCGAAGTGCTTCGAGGCGCCGCCCTCCACGAGGTAGGCGGCGAGGGTCCACGGCGTGCCGCCGAAGCCGATCAGCGGCACCGACCGCTCGGCGGGCAGCGCCGCGAGGCCTCGCTGCGCCTCGCCGATGGCGGCGAAGACGTAGCCGAGCTCGCGCTCGACGTCGGGATCGGCGAGCGCGGCGACGTCAGCAGCCGTGCGCACCGGGCGGTCGAAGGTCGGCCCGTCGCCGGCGGCGAAATGCAGCCCGGCGCCCATGGCGTCGAGCGGTAGCAGGATGTCGGCGAAGATGATCGCCGCGTCGACGCCCAGGCGCCGCACCGGCTGGAGGGTCACCTCGGCCGCGAGCTCGGGCGTGCGGCAGAGGGTGAGGAAGTCCACCTTCTCGCGCACGGCCCGGTACTCGGGGAGGTAGCGGCCTGCCTGCCGCATCAGCCACACCGGGCGCCGTTCGGTGGGCTCGTTCCGGCACGCCCGGAGGAAGAGGTCGTTCATCGGCCGCTCATCGGAACGCCACGCAGGATAACACCCGCTCCCGCGGCGGCGACGGCCGCCACGGGTTCGCCGCCGCCCTGCCGCGGCGCGGCCCCGCCCGTTGTACATTCGCCGCCACATGGTGGAGATCGACGGCCGCTCGCTCACCCTCGAGCAGCTGGATGGGGTAGCGCGAGGCGAGCGTTGCATGCTGGCCGTAGCAGCGCGGGGCCGCGTCGAAGCCTGCCGCGCCGCGGTCGAGGCGGCCCTCGCGCACGGCGACGTCGTCTATGGCGTCAACACCGGCTTCGGCGACCTCTCGAGCGTGCGCATCCCCGCCGACAAGCTGCGGCTGCTGCAGGAGCGGCTGGTGCTCAGCCATGCCGCCGGCATGGGCGAGCCGCTCCCGGACGACGTCGTACGGGCCATGCTGCTGCTGCGCGCCAACACGCTGGCGCAGGGGCACTCGGGCGTGCGGCCGGAGGTGGTGGACGCTCTCCTCGCGCTGCTCGAGCGCGACCTGCTGCCGGTGGTGCCGAGTCGCGGCTCGGTGGGCGCCAGCGGCGACCTCGCGCCGCTCGCCCACTTGGCGCTGGTGCTGATCGGCCGCGGCAGCGTGCGCGAGCACGGCGAGTCGCGGCCGGCGGGCGAAGCGCTTGCCGCGCACGGTCTTGCGCCGCTGGTGCTGGAGGCGAAGGAGGGCCTCGCCCTCATCAACGGCACGCAGGCGATGACGGCGCTGCTCGCTCTGGCGGTGCTCGAGATGCGCCGGCTGGTGAAGATCGCCGACCTCGTCGGCGCGCTCTCCACCGACGCGCTGCGCGGCACTGACGCGGCGTTCGACGCACGGCTCCACGCGCTGCGCCCCTACGATGGGCAGCAGGCGAGCGCGCGCAACCTCTGGCGACTGCTTCAGGGTTCGGCGATCCGCGACTCGCACCGCCAGGGCGACGTGCGCGTGCAGGACCCCTACAGCGTGCGCTGCATGCCGCAGGTGCACGGCGCCTGCCGCGACCTGCTCGCCGACGTCGAGCGCAAGGTGCTGGTGGAGATGAACGCCGTCACCGACAACCCGCTGGTCTTCCCCGATACTGGCGAGGTGATCTCGGGCGGCAACTTCCACGGCGAGCCGATGGCCTTCGCTGCCGACGTGCTGGCCCTCGCCGCCGCCGAGCTGGGCGCCATCTCCGAGCGGCGGGTGGAGAAGCTCACCAACCACGCCTTCTCGGGGCTGCCGCCGTTCCTGGTCAAGGATGCCGGGCTCGACTCGGGGTTCATGATCGCGCAGGTCACGGCGGCGGCGCTCGTGAGCGAGAGCAAGGGGCTCTGCCACCCGGCGAGCATCGACAGCATCCCCACCTCGGCCGACAAGGAAGACCACGTGTCGATGGGGATGGGCGCGGCGCTCAAGCTGGGAGCGGTGGTGGCCAACACGCGGCGCATCCTCGCCATCGAGCTGCTGGCGGCGGCTCAGGGCGTGGACCTGTTGCGGCCGCTCACCAGCAGCGCGACGCTCGAGCGGCTGCACGAGGCCATTCGCGCCCGCGTGCCGGCCTGGGGCTGCGATCGCGAGATGGCGCCCGACCTCGCCGCCAGCGACGAGTTCCTGGCGAATTCGATCGATCCACACATTGCGGAGCTGGAGTAGGAGAGCGGACATGCGCAAGACGCTGATCGCCTTGCTGGTCGTCCTCGTGTTTCCTTTGGCCCATGCCAACGCCGCCGAGCACCGCTTCGGCATCGGCGAGCTCTACTGGCGCTCGCTCGACGACATCGGCGACGCCGGGCTCGACGAGGACGGCGTGGCGCCGTACCTCACCTACCAGTACGTGCCTGAGGGGATCTTCAAGTTCGAGCTCGACCTCGAGTACTACAGCAAGGGCTTCGGCGGCTCCGACTCGGCAGCCTACTCGCCATTGGCATTCGTGATCGCCGAGTTCGGGATCTACGTCGGCGTCGGCGCCGGCGTCACCGTCTCCGACGGCCTCGAGGACAACGTCTCCGACCCCTTCTACGCCGCGCGGGTGGGCTACGACTTCGCGATCATCCCGCGCCTGCACCTCGACCTCAACGCCAACTACCGCGCCGACACCTTCAAGGAGCTCGAGGACTACGACCAGGACAGCCTGACCTTCGGCGCCGCGGCGCGCGTCACCTTCAAGTAGTCAGCGCACGCGATACCCGAGCAGCACGCGCGCGTTGAACAGGCCGTCGGTCTCCGCGCCCTTGCCGGCGCGGCCGACGACGTCGAGCGGCGTGTAGAAGAGCTCGCCCGCGAGCCGCGCGCGGTGGCCGGCGTCGATCGAGAGGCCGAGCGTGCCCGACCAGATCTCGCCGTCGGTCTCGAGCAGCGTGCGGTCGTGGAAGCCGTTGCGGTGCGAGTCGACCTGGAACTCGGCGCGCAGGCGGCTCCAGGCGATCGCGGCGTAGGGCGAGAGCCGCGGGAAGCTCGCCAGCCGGGTACCGGCCTGCAGCTCGGCGCCGAAAAGCCGGAAGCTCAGCTCATCGGTCGAGGGCCGCTCGCAGCCGTAGGGGTTGCGGTTGGGGTCGTTGCTGCCGGCGCGGTCCGCTGGGCAGCTGAGATCGCCGTCGAGCACGCCGTCCTGTCCGAGCAGGAGCGCTGAGAGGTGGCTGTCGCCGCTTTGCCAGAGCGGCCGCGCGATCGACAGCGACAGGACGTTGGGCTCGATGCCGCCGACCTCGATGGGGGGCGTCCATGAGAGGGTGGCGGTGAGGCGCCCCGGAAGACCGACGGCCACCCGCGGCCGGCCGAAGGCGGAGGTGCGGTTGAGGTCCTCGGGCTTGTTGCCGACGAAGCCGACGGTGCGCTGCTCCTCGGAGAGGGACGGCACATAGCCGCCTTCGAGCGACAGCTCGACGGCGCCCGGCGGCAGCGGCTCGGTGCCGAGGGTGGTCGGGAAGGTGACGGTCGCGAACCAGGCCATCGCCCACGCCTCCGGGCGATCGAAGGCGAGGTCCTCGTGGTCGTCGAGGACGAATTGCGCGCGCGCCGGCGCTGCGAACGTGATGAGCGCGAGAGCGAGACACGCGGCGACGGCCACCATGAGGGCGTTGCTGCGCGAGGCGGGCGGTTGGCCCAAGGTCACCTCCAGAAGAGCCATGAGGGAAGTCACGACGCGCGGCCTGCTCACCGCGAGCCTGACGGTAGGTTCTCGGCCCCTCGTCTGCCGGTTCAAATCGCCGCGCCATGGCTATCCGCCGGCTGAACCGTCGTTTCTTGCCGGAGTACATACTTACGCCGAGAACAGGGGCGCCAAGCGCACCAAATATGAGCGACGAACGGGACGCCGTGCTGCTGGAGCGGGTGGCCGCGAAAGATCGCGGCGCCTTCCAGGAGCTCTACCAGCGCTACTACCAGCGGCTCTTCGGCTTCATCTTCAAGCTGACGCGGCGGCCGGAAGTGGTGGAGGAGGCGCTCAACGACACCTTGCTCGCGGTGTGGAAGGGCGCCGGCTCGTTCGGCGGGCGCTCGCGGCCCTCGACGTGGATCCTCGGCATCGCGCACCGGCAGGCGCTCAAGTCGCTGTCGCGGGTGCGCCGCGCCGAGCGCGATCCCGAGATCGAGCCCGAGGAGCCGCCCGAGGGGCCGGAGAGCCTGGCGGCGCGGCGCGAGGTGGCGAGCGTGCTGGGCCAGGCCTTGGCGCGGCTGCCGGCCGAGCAGCGCGCCGTCGTCGAGCTCACCTACTTCCACGGCTGCTCGTACGCCGAGATCGCCGAGGTGGTGGGCTGTCCGGTGAACACGGTGAAGACGCGCATGTTCCACGCCCGCCGCCGACTGCGCGGGCTGCTTGCCGCCTCCGGCGTCGACCAATCCGGAAGATGAGACGCAGGGGGCGATGAGATTCGCCTGCATTGCGATGCGATCGAGGGCGTTGAAAGGAGACCGTCGGTGAGCGATCGAGCCCATTCCATTTCCGCGCTAACGCACCAGCAGGCGTGGGAGCTGCTGCCGTGGCTGGTCAACGAGACCTTGGAGCCGGGCGAGCGCGCGGGTGTCGAATCCCACCTCGCCGCCTGCGGCGAGTGCCGCGACGAGGCCGAACGCTGCCGCGCGCTGTCCACATTGGTGCGCTCGGCCGAGGTGGAGCCGTCGCCGCACCCCGCGCAGCTCGCGCAGCTGATGCGGCGCGTCGACGAGGCGGAGCGGACGAGCAAGCGGCCGCCCCTGGTCCGTCTGCTCGGCGTGCGGCGGGTGAACGTCTGGTGGGCGCTCGCGGCGCAGGCGGCGGTGCTGGTGGTGCTGCTTGCGGTGGTGTTCTGGCCGTCGCCGCCGGCGCGCTTCCGCACGCTGAGCGACGCGGCGCCACCGGTGGTCGCCGGCGCGGGGCAACGGCAGGTGCGCGTCGTCTTCGCGCCCACCGCCACCGAGGCCGAGCTGCGCCGCGTGCTGCTGGAAGTGCGCGGCGAGGTGGTCGGCGGTCCGTCTCCGCTCGGCGCTTACACCATCGCCGTGCCCGCCGGTGCCGGCGCCGAGCCGCTGGCCTT
>DATNCU010000616.1:0-6829 GCA_035607145.1 Thermoanaerobaculia bacterium | reverse complement strand
GCGGCGGCGCCGCTCGCCGTCAAGGCGGCACCAGCGGTCACGAGGCTAATGAGCGATAAGACCCTCAGTGAACGGCGGCCAATTAGGTCCATTACCAGGTTCTCCTTGGAGTGGGCTCCGCGGAGGCGACGTGCCAGGGTCCAAGCGGCGAGCGCAGCCCTGCGTCGAGCTCGTGCTTTGCGACCTTGTTCGAGATGGGTGGGGCACGTCGTGGCTCCTGCGAAGGTGCAGACGGCCGCACCCAGTGCAAGGGCGGTGCCCTCTTCGCGTGGCCGGCGTCACACCGCGGATCGCGGTGGACCGTCGGAGCCCGGCTGTCAGCCGGAGATCAGGGTCGCCGGCGCCGCGGCCGGGGAGGACCAGCGCAGATCGGCGTCGACTTCGCCGGCCGCCTGCAGCTGGCGGATCCGGGTGAGCCGCACGTAGCGGGCGCCGCGGAACTGCTCTTCGGTGAGGGCGGCGGCGCGGTAGGCGTCGGCGAGCTGAGCGGCGCCGCTGCGCGCGTCCCAACGTGGCTGCCACTGCGGCAGCAGGCGAGCGATCTTGCCGCAGTCGACGCGGTAGCAGCGTAGGTCGGGACCGGCGCCCTCGGCGTAGGTGACCGCGCAGCCCGGCACCGTCTCGGCGACGATCTCGGCGAGCTCGCGGATGCGGTAGTTGGCCGCCGTCTGGCCGACGTTGAAGGCCTCGTCGTGCACCACCTCGCGCGGTGCCGCGAGCGCGGCGACGAAAGCGCGCGCGATGTCCTCGACGTGGACCAGCGGCCGCCACGGCGTGCCGTCGCTCATCAGGTGGATGCGGCCGGCCGTCACCGCCCAGGCGACGAGGTTGTTGAGCACGAGGTCGACGCGCAGCCGCGGCGAGACACCGTAGGCGGTGGCGTTGCGCAGGTAAGTGGGCGAGAAGCGATCGTTGGCGAGCTCGTGCAGCTGTTGCTCGACGCGCACCTTGGAGACCCCGTACGGCGTCACCGGGTTGAAGGCGGCTGTCTCGTCGAGGAAGTCGTCGCCGGCGGCGCCGTAGGTGCTGCACGAGGAGGCGAAGACGAAGCGCTCGACGCCGGCCTCGCGGGCGAGGTGCGCCAGGCGAATCGAGGCGGCGTCGTTGATCTCGTAGGTGAGGCTCGCGTCGAGGTCGCCCAGCGGATCGTTGGAGAGGCCGCCGAGGTGAAGCACGGCGCCGAAGCCGGCGAGGTCGTCGACGGTCACGTCGCGCAGGTCGCGGCGCAGCGACGGCACCTCGACGAGGGGCTGCTCGGGTAACGTGCACGGTTCGAAGTAATCGGCGTCGAGGCCGACGACGTCGTGCCCGGCTTCGACGAGCAAGGGCACGAGCACGCTCCCCACGTAGCCGTGGTGGCCGGTCACCAGGATGCGCATGTCGGCGCGAGGGTAGGTGGTGCGCAGTCGCCGCGTCAAGGCGCCGCGTTCACGGCGCGGCGACGCGATAGAGCAGACACCCGTGCAGCCGCCCGAGCCGCCAGCCGAGCTGCCACGCCCAGCGCGAGCGGCCGGCGAGCGTGAGCAACATCAGCGGCGTGCGCAGCACCAGCTTGCCCCAGCGCAGCACACCGGGCAGGACGCCGAGGCGCGGCATCCCGAGCGGCCGGTACTTCGCGTAGATGAGCACGTTGTAGCGGCCGGTGCGCCAGCCCTGCGAGAACATGCCGCGCAGGTCGTGGCGATGGCGAATGCGCACCACCGCGTCGGGCACGAAGAGCAGCGGATGCCCGGCGCGCTGGATGCGCCAGCAGTAGTCGGTGTCCTCGAGCGCCGGCATCGTCTCGTCGAAGCCGCCGACCTCGACGTGGACCGCGCGGCGCACGCCGAGCCCGCCGCCGCCCGCGTGCGGCAGGTAGTTGGGGTAGTCGTAGCGCGAAACACCATCGCGCTGCGGGTTGCTGTGGGTGCCGCGCGCCCACTCGGGGTTCAGGGTGTCGCTGTCGTAGCGGCAGGCGACGAACTCGTGTGCAGCGAGCGCCGTGCCCATCGCCGCGAAGTAGCCCGGCGCCACCTCGTCGTCGGCATCGACGAAGAGCAGCGCGTCGCCGGTAGCGACCGCGGCGCCGGCGTTACGCGCGTGCGCGCGGCCACGGCGGTCGGAGGCGTCGACGAGCGTGAGACGCGGCAGGCGCGAGCGGAACGACTCGGCGATCTCGCGCGACCCGTCGGTCGAGCCGTTGTCGGCCACGATCACCTCCCACTCGCCGTCGTAGCGCTGCGCCGCGAGCGCGGCGAGCTGGCCGGGGAGGGTGGCGGCGGCGTCGAGGCAGGGGATGACGACGCTGAGGGAGGGGAGGGGCATGCGTGGCGATCTCTAACGGCGCCAAGGCTAGCCGAGCTGGGCCATTGGTAGCATCCTCGACGTGCCGGCCAGCGCCGTCCCCAGCTCGCCAGCCGCGGCGGCCCCGGCAGACGAGTCGCCGCGTGTGGAGACGCGGTGGGCGCGGCTGGAGTGGTTCATCCTCGCTGTCGTCATCGCAGCGCAGCTCCTGCCTCTGCTGCTGTTGCCCTACGTGCCAACGCAGGACGGCCCCAGCCACCAAGCTCTCGCCTACGCGCTGCGCGTCTATGACCGGCCCGAGGGCGCGCCGCTACGTGAGTACCTCGTCCCCAACGACGAGGCGCTGCCCAACTGGTTCGTCTTCTTCCTGCAGGCGAGGGTGTTGGCCTTCGTTTCGGTGGCGGCGGCCGAGAAGATCCTCATCGCCGCCTACGTGGTGCTGCTCCCGCTCGGGCTGCGCTACGCCTCGCGCGCCGTCGATCCGCGCGCGGGCTTCCTCGCCGTGCTCGGTCTGCCGTTCACCTACAACTTCTTGTTCGGCATGGGCTTCCTCAACTTCTGCTGGAGCCTGGCCGCGTTCTGCTTCGCCTTCGGCTTCTACCTGCAGCGCCGCGAGCGCTTCCGCTGGCGCGACGCGTTACCGCTCGCGCTGTTCGCGGGCTGGGTCTACGTCTGCCATCCGGTAACGCTGGTGATGCTGCTGGTCGCCGTCGGTACCTTCGGTGCCGGTCAGGTGTTGGTGGGGATTCGAGAGCGTGCGGGCGGTGTCGACGGCGCAGCTGGTGGCGCTGCCGCAGCTTGGTGGCGAGCGGTGCGCGAGCGACTCCTCGTGCCGCTAGTGAGCTTCGTGCCGGTGCTCGTGCTTCTGATCGCCTTCGTAGGCCGCCGGCTCGACCGGCCGACCGCGCGGCTCGGCTTCGTGGTCAAGGCGAAACAACTCTTCGCGCTCTACTCGCTGGTTTCGTTCGATCGCCGCATCCTCATCGTGTCGTGCGGCTTGGCAGCGCTGCTGGCGGCACTTGCTGGAGTGCTGTTGTGGAAGCGATGGCGAGAGGGTGCTCTTCGGCCACGAGGCGACGACGCGTTGCTCGCGGTCGCAGCGGTGTTCACGCTGGTCTATTTCGTGGCGCCCAGTGACCTCGCCGGCGGCGGTTTCGTCAACCACCGCCTCGCCCTGTTCCCGCCGCTCGCGCTGATGCTCTGGCTGGCCACGGGTGCATGGGCGACTCGTTCGCGCTGGGCGACGCAGGCCGCGGCCGTCATGCTCACCACGGCGATGCTTGCATTGCTTTGGACGCGATGGGCTGACATCGACCGCTACTTGGATGAGTACGTCGCCGTCGCCGAGCGTGTCGAGGACGGCAGCACCGTCCTACCGCTCGCCTTCGCGCCCGCCGGGATCGAGGTCCCCTCCGGCGGCTCCGCGCACCATGTCGCTTTCCGCGTCTGGCCCTTCGTCCACGCCCTCGGCTACGTCGCCGCCCGCCGCCCCATCGTCGACCTCGGCCTCTACGAAGCCGCCGAGGACTACTTCCCCCTCCGCTTCCGCCCCGACCTCGACCCCTACCGCCACCTCTCCATCGGCCTCCTCGGCATGGAAGAAGTGCCGCCGCGAGTCGACATCCCGCGCTACGAACGCCAAGGCGGCCGCGTCGACTACGTCCTCCTCTGGCAGCCGCAAGCATTGGAGAACCGGGAGCCGGCGACGGAGCGCCTCTACCGGGATCTCGAGGAGCGGTTCAGTCGGGTGCACGTGTCGGCCCACGGCAACGGTGAGCTCTGGCGGCGGAAGACCGCCGACCGCTAGAGCGACGAGAGTGGCCGCACGCGGACGACGAGTTGGCCGCTGAGCTTTCGCCGGACGACAACAACGAAGGGCGATCGAGGTGCATCGACCGTGGCCAGCACTTGCAACATCTCGAGAATGGTCGTAGCTCTCAGGCTGCCCGGACGGAGGAAAGCTTCATTGGCTGCTGCGATGACCGCCGAATCGTCTACCCCGGCAAGGCCGAGGCTGCGAGTGGTGACCACGTCGAGTCCCTGTGCAGCGAGGGCGGCCGCGACCTCATCGGCGAGGTTCTCGTCGAGGAGGAGCGGCCAATCGAGGATCTTCAACGCTCGCTGGAGACTTCGACCACCAGATCTCCGCGGGCGAGCTCGGCCGCGTAGCGAAGGGCCGCGGCCAGTCCGTCCTCGGTCAGCTGAGGGTAGGCATGGAGCAACTCTTCCTTGGTGGCTCCGTCGGCGAGGAGCTCCAAGAGGAGCTCGACGCTGAGGCGCGTCCCGCGGACGCAAGGCTTGCCCCCGAGGAGGTCCGGGCGCGAGATGATCCAGTCCACGAACGACATTATTGCCCGACTCCTCGTCAATCCCAGCCCGCAATGCTCGCGTCGCAGAATCTCACCCCGGCGGCTGGCCAACTTCGATCTGGAACAGGACCGTCTGCGGCTCGGCAGCGAAGGCGCTGCCGTCTTCGGCGACGGCGCGGACGGCGAGCAGGCCGGGTGACTGCGAGACGCGCACGCGTTGCGAGGCGCGGCCTTCGCGGTCGGTGGTGACGAGGCCGCCGTCGAGGAGTTCGGCGGCGCCGTCGACGCTCCATTGCACGGCGGTGCCGGCAATGGGCTCGCCGCCGTCGCTGCGCAGGCGGACTTCGAGCACGACCATCTGGCCGGCGCGCACGTGGAGCTCGCGGGGGCCGGCGGCGGTGAGGGTCACCGCGCCGCGCTCGTCGTCGTCGAGGATGAGGGCGTTGCCATTGGCGCGGGCGAGCGCGGCGCCGACGGGATCGGCGAGGGTGACCGCGAAGTCCTCATCGCCCTCCTCGGTGCCGTCGCCGAAGACCGTCAGCTCGATGCTGCGCGAAGTGACGCCGGGGGCGAAGCGCAGCTTGCCGGAGCGCTCCTGGTAGTCCTCGCCGGCGGTGGCCCTCCCGTCCGCGGTGGCGTAGTCGACCGTCACCGGTTTGGTCGCCGGCGCGGAGAGCACGACGACGAGCGTCACGCTGCGCCGGCCCGAGTCGCCTTCCGCGACGCGGCCGTCCTCGATCGACAGCTCGGGGCCGCCACCGGGGCCGGCGGCGCCGTCGTCGTCGACGATCTCGGCCTGCGCCTCTGCGGTCTCGAGCGTCGCTCCCACCGGGTTCCTGAGCACGAGGGAGAAGGTCTCATCGGCCTCCTCGGCGGTGTCACCTTGCACCGGAACGTCCACGGTGGCCGAGTCGATGCCGGGCGGCAGCTCGATGCGGCCGCGGGTGCCGCGGTAGTCGCCCGACGCGGCGGTCGCGGTGCCGTCGCGCGTCGTGTACTCGACGGTGACCGCGTGCCGGCTGCGGGGCGTGAGGGTCACCACGAAGGTCGCGGGCGAGGTGTCGGTGTTGCCCTCGGCGACCGTCACCGCCGCGACCGACAGTGCCGGCAGCGTCGGCGTGGGCGTCGGTGCCGGTGCCCGCGCGCGGCTCTGCGCCGCGCCACCGCTAGCCGCCGACGCGACCGCGAGCACGCACGCCCAAACGCACACAAGAACGAAGTGAGCGCCGCGTTGCCTTCGCTCGATTGGCTGCATGCGGTTCCTCCCGCCGTCAGGCAGGCAAGACACGTTCCACAACACGCGCCCGTGTCTGCTGCAGCTGTCACATCGCCGGCGGTAGCGGTGCCTGCGCGCTCTTGTCCAGCAGCTCGCGGACCCGCGGCGCCAGCGCCTCGCCGACGCGACGATGGCCCGTCGCGTTCCAGTGCTGATCGTGCAAGAAACGCAGCGCTGCCCATTGCGGTTCGGGGATCAGCGAGTCGAGCGCCAGGAAGTCGATGTTCCGCTTGCGCAGCTCCTTCGCCAGCGCCTCGCGGTCGGCGACGTACTGCGGCCCGCGGCTGTCGAGGAAGACGACGAGCAGCGGCACGCCGGCATGGGCGGCGTCGCCGCGCATTCCCACCAGCGTCGCCGCGGTGGCGGAGACGTCTCCCGCCGCGTCGCTATCGACGCGCGGCTTGCCGATGCGCGCCACGGCGCCTGCTGCCGCGCGCACGGCGGGCAGCGCCAGCCGCGCGAGGTGCGAGAAGCGCTTCGTCCACGCCGTGGCCGTGCCCACCACCGGCCACTTCACGTCGGCGACGTAGAGGTTGCCGTGGATGAGGTGGACCTTGTCCGCGTAGCCCGCGGCCACGATGTAGCCATCGCGGTAGACGAACGGCTGCGCGCAGCGCTGCTGGTCCCAGTGCGGCGACAGCGCCACGACGACGAGGTCCGGCCGCAGCGCCGGCAGCAGTTGGTGGAGGCGCCCGCGCATCTGCGGCGAGCCGTAGCCCGGCACGCCGGCACCGTAGACGCGCGCGCCCAGTTGCCGTTCCAGCACCGCCGGCCATGCCTCTTCGGCGGTGACGCCTTCGCCGAAGGTCATCGAGTCGCCGATCGCGAGGATGGCGGGCCGCCACGGCGCTGCGTGAGCGTGGTCGCGCAGGCCGCGGGCGTCGACCGCCACCGCTACGTCGAACTCCCGACCGCGGGCGATCTCACGGCCGTGGAAGCCGGGCCGCAGCGTGTAGCCGCT